>NZ_JAYMZR010000024.1:18688-74781 GCF_035828615.1 Streptomyces sp. H27-D2
CCACGTCCTCGCCCACGTCCAGGCACTGAGCCGGGACGCCGAGCGGCTGCGCCAGTGGGACGAGCGGACCGCCGTGTCGCCGTACGGGTCCGGCGCGCTCGCGGGCTCCTCGCTGCACCTGGACCCGGAGGCGGTCGCCGCCGAGCTCGGCTTCGAGCGCGGCTCCGCCGGCAACTCCATCGACGGCACGGCCTCCCGCGACTTCGTCGCCGAGTTCGCGTTCATCACCGCGATGATCGGCATCGACCTGTCGCGGATCGCCGAGGAGGTCATCATCTGGAACACGAAGGAGTTCTCCTTCGTGACCCTCCACGACGCCTTCTCCACCGGCTCCTCGATCATGCCGCAGAAGAAGAACCCGGACATCGCCGAGCTGGCCCGCGGCAAGTCCGGCCGGCTCATCGGCAACCTCACCGGCCTGCTCGCGACCCTCAAGGCCCTCCCGCTCGCGTACAACCGCGACCTCCAGGAGGACAAGGAGCCGGTCTTCGACTCCTGCGGCCAGCTCGAAGTGCTGCTCCCCGCGTTCACCGGGATGATGGCGACCCTCACCGTCAACCGCGACCGGATGGAGGCGCTGGCCTCCGGCGGTTTCTCGCTCGCCACCGACATCGCCGAATGGCTCGTCCGGCAGGGCGTGCCGTTCCGGGTCGCGCACGAGGTCGCGGGCGAGTGCGTGAAGGTCTGCGAGGCGTCGGGCATCGAGCTGGACGAGCTCACGGACGAGCAGTTCGCCAAGATCTCCGAGCACCTCACCCCCGAGGTCCGCACGGTCCTCAATGTGCACGGCTCGATCGCCTCCCGCGACGGCCGCGGCGGCACCGCCCCCTCGGCTGTGGCCGTCCAACTCACCGAAGTGAAGGCCGACTTGACCGTCCAGCGGCAGTGGGCGACCGCCAAGCGCTGACGCGAGCGGCGGCAGCGCGCCGGCTCCGGCGCGCACGCGCCGCGTGCGCACAGGACCCGGTCGTCGGATGAGGGCGGCCGGGTCCTGTGCGTCCGCGGCCTGTGCGCGCTGTGGGTACGGTGTGATCCGCTGACCCGGACCTCACCCGGACCTCACCCGGACCACTGATCGCACCGACCGCGCACCGACACCGTCGCCACAGGGGCCGCACTATGGCGTTCGCACGCCTCGCAGAAGCCGATTCGCCCACCGCCCGCATCGGGCTCGGCCTGGCGGCCGTCGGCCGCCCCGGATACATCAACCTCGGCAGGGACCGCGACCTCCCGGCCGACCGCACGGTCGACGCGCTGCGCGAGCGTACCCACGCGCTGCTGGACGCCGCGTACGCGCACGGCGTGCGCTACCTGGACGCGGCGCGCTCCTACGGCCGCTCCGAGGAATTCCTCGCCGGCTGGCTGCGCGAGCGCCCGGACGCCCGCGACGCGGTGATCGGCAGCAAGTGGGGCTACCGCTATGTGGCCGACTGGCGTACCGACGCCGAGGTGCACGAGGTCAAGGACCACAGCGCCGCGACCTACGACGCCCAGCGCGCCGAGACCCGGGCGCTGCTGGGGGAGCGGCTGGACCTCTATCAGATCCACTCGGTGACCCTCGACAGCCCTGCCCTCACCGACCGCGCGCTGCACGAGCGGCTGTCCCGGCTCGCCGCGGAAGGCGTGACGGTCGGCCTGTCGACGAGCGGCCCGGCCCAGGCCGACGCGATCCGCGCGGCCCTGGAGGTCAGCGTCGGCGGCCGGCCCCTCTTCGGCGCCGTGCAGGCCACGTACAACCTGTTGGAGCCCTCCGCCGGGGCCGCCCTGGCGCAGGCCCACGCGGCGGGGCTCGCGGTCATCGTCAAGGAGACGGTGGCCAACGGCCGCCTCGCCACCGCGGCGCACGCCCCCGAGGCGCTGCGCGAGATCGCCGAGGAGACCGGCGCGGACTGCGACACCGTCGCCCTCGCCGCGGTGCTCCAGCGGACGTGGGTGCGCGTCGCGCTGTCCGGCGCGGCCACCACGGGCCAGCTCGCCTCCCACCTCGCCGCCGCGACCCTGCGCCTCGACGAGCGGCAGCTCGCCCGCCTCGACGGCCTCGCCGAGCAGCCCGCCGCGTACTGGGAGCGGCGCTCCCGGCTGCCGTGGAGCTGAGCGGCGCGGCAGCGGCCTCGCATCCCTCAGCGACGGATGCCTCAGCGACGCATCCCCCAGCGAGACACCATCCTTCCGTATGAGACGAAAGGGTTTCATTCGGGTTATCGTCGTCTCATGAGTGTCGATCGCGAGCACGTCCTCAGGGAAGCCGCAGCCCTGCTCACCCGCAAGGCGACGGCCTCCATGGACGAGATCGCCAAAGCGGCCGGCATCAGCCGGGCCACCCTGCACCGGCATTTCGCAGGGCGCGAGACGCTCGTCCGCGCGCTGGAAGACCTCTGCATCGAGCAGCTGGAACACGCGCTGGACACCGCCCGCATCGAGGAGGGCGACGCGATCGACGCGGTCCGCCGACTGATCGTGGCGGCGGAACCGGTGGCCGGATTCCTCGGCTTTCTCTACACCGAGAACCAGCTCTTCGAGGGCGACGAGATCAACGCGGGCTGGGCGCGGGTGGACGCCCGGGTCGTCGCGCTCTTCCGGCGCGGCCAGGAGCAGGGGCAGTTCCGGATCGAACTCACGCCGGGCTGGCTGACCGAGGCGCTCTACGGGCTCATCGCGGCCGCCGCCTGGGCCGTGCACGACGGCCGGGTGGCCGGAAATGACGCGAGTTTCATGGTCGTCGAGCTGCTGCTCGGCGGCGCGACACGGAGTATGGAGACATGAGCAGCAAGATCGAGCCCCGACCGGCCGCCGCGGGCGGGTCCGAACAGCCGCGCCCCGGACGCTGGCTCGCGCTGGCAGTCCTGGTGCTGGCTGTCCTCCTGGTCGCCGTCGACGCGACCGTCCTGGGCCTCGCGACCCCCTTCGTGAGCGAGGACCTGCGCCCCTCCGGCACGCAGCTGCTGTGGATCGGCGACGTCTACTCCTTCGTCATCGCGGGGCTGCTGGTCTCCATGGGCAGCCTCGGCGACCGCATCGGCCGTAAGAAGCTGCTGCTCACCGGCTCCATCGCGTTCGGCGCGGTGTCCGTGCTCAACGCCTATGCGACGAGCCCGGAGATGCTGATCGTGGCGCGGGCGCTGCTGGGCGTCGCGGGCGCGACGCTGATGCCGTCCACCCTCGCGCTCATCCGCAACCTCTTCCACGACCCCAAGGAGCGCAGCCTCGCCGTCGGCATCTGGGGCGCGATGGCCTCGGCCGGCGCGGCGGTCGGGCCGGTCGTCGGCGGATTCCTGCTGGAGCACTTCTGGTGGGGATCGGTCTTCCTGATCAATCTCCCGGTGATGGCCGTGCTCGTCGTGGTCGGCATGAAGCTGCTGCCCGAGTCGCGCGACCCGGCGCCCGGCCCCTGGGACATCGTCAGCGTCGGCCTCTCGCTCGTCGGCATGGTCGGCATCGTCTACGCCATCAAGGAGGCGGCGGCGCACGGCGTGAGCCTGGGCAACGTCGCCGCGGCCGTGTTCGGCCTACTGGCGCTGGTCTGGTTCGTACGGCGTCAGCTCACCCTGACCTCACCGCTGCTGGACATGCGGCTGTTCCACCACCGGGGCTTCAGCGGCGCGGTCCTGGCCGACCTGCTGACCATCCTCGGGCTCGCGGGCCTCGTCTTCTTCCTGTCCCAGTTCCTGCAACTGGTCCAGATGCGCCAGCCGCTCGAAGCGGGGCTGGCCGAACTCCCCGCCGCGGTCGGCGCGGTGGCGGCCGGACTGACGGCCGGCATCGTGGCCCGGAGATTCTCGGTACGGATCGTGGTCTCGGGCGGCCTGGCCGCCATCGGCGTCTCGCTCGCGGTACTCGGATGGCTCCAGGCCGACACCGGATATCCGCTGATCGGCGCGGTGCTGCTGGTCGTCGGCGTCGGCGCGGGCTTCTCCTTCACCATCACCGCCGACGTGATCCTCTCCACCGTGCCCAAGGACCAGGCGGGCGCCGCCTCGGCGGTGTCCGAGACGGCGTACGAACTGGGCGCGGCGCTCGGCATCGCGCTGCTCGGCTCGGTGGTGACCGGCGTCTACCGCGACTTCGTGACGCCGCCGGGGGTGCCGGCCGGCGCCGCGGCGGAGGCCCATGAGTCGCTGGGCGGGGCGTACGAGTCCTCACGCGGACTGCCGCACGACCTCGGCTCCGCCCTGCTGTCCTCGGCGCAGGACTCCTTCGTCGACGGCCTGCGGATCGCGGCCCTGGCCGGCGCGGTGGTGCTGCTCGCGACGGCCGCGCTGACCTGGGTGCTGCTCCGCGGCCAGGAACTCGGGGAGAGCCCCGAGCACCCGTGACGCTGTTCGAACAAGGGGCCGGCGGCGTCCGGTCAGGCGGCCTTCGCCTTGGTGGCGTACATGTCCACGTACTCCTGGCCGGAGAGCCGCATGACGTCGCTCATGACCTCGTCGGTCACCGCGCGCAGCACATAACGGTCGCGGTCCATGCCCTCGTAGCGGGCGAAGTCCAGCGCCGCGCCGAAGCGTACGGTCACCGGGCTGATCCGGGGGAGCCCCTTGCCGTCCGGCTGCACCTTGTCGGTGCCGACCATTGCGAACGGGACCACCGGCGCGCCGGTCATCAGAGCCAGCCGCGCGATGCCGGTACGGCCCCGGTAGAGCCGGCCGTCGGGGGAGCGGGTGCCCTCCGGGTAGATCGCGAAGACGTTGCCCTCCTCCAGCAGCCGACGGCCCGTCATCAGCGCCGCGACGCCGCCGTGCCCGCCGTCCCGGTCGACCGGGACCATGCCGGTGGTGGTGAAGAACCACGCCATGAGGCGGCCCTTGACGCCCTTGCCCGTGACGTACTCGTCCTTGCCGATGAAGACGACCGGCCGCCGGACGACGAGTCCCAGGAACAGCGAGTCGATGAAGGTGACGTGATTACCCGCGAGGATCACCGCGCCGGTGCCCGGGATGTTCTCCACGCCCTCGATCCTCGGGCGGTACAGGACGCGCATGAGCAATCCGAGAAACGCCTTGAGCAAGATGCGGGACAACGGGCCCTCCGGTCGTGATGGTCGGCTGAGGCACATCGCGGGCTCAGTTCACCTTACGAGTGTGCAGGTGAGGACGATACTCGCGGGTCCGCCTCGATGGCACATCGGGTTCACACGTCCGATACGCAGTGTTGACGTGTGTTTCCACTACGTTCCGTCCGATGTCTCCCCTACGAAAGGCGTAGCATCCTACCATCGGGCGTCGATTGTCAGGTGCGGGACATCACAACGAGGAGTGCTCATGGAGCAGCATCACCCGGGCCGTCGTGCCCTCCTGGGGGTCGCCGCCCTCGGTGCGGGCGTGGCGGTAGTGGGCGGGGCGAGCGCCGCGGCGGCCGCCGGACCGGCCGGCCGACCCGGCTCGCACGGCGGGCTTCCGGTGCCGACCGTGGTCGCGCACCGCGGCACCAGCGGCTACCGGCCCGAGCACACCATCGGGTCCTACCAACTCGCCCTCGACATGGGCGCGGACGTCATCGAGCAGGACGTGGTGCCCACCAAGGACGGGCACCTCGTCTGCCGGCACGAGAACGACATCACCGCCACCACCGACGTCTCGGCGCACCCGGAATTCGCGGACCGCAAGACGACCAAGACGGTGGACGGGGTCAAACTCACCGGCTGGTTCACCGAGGACCTCACGCTCGCCGAGATCAAGACGCTGCGCGCCAAGGAGCGCATCCCCGGCACCCGGCAGCGCAACACGCTCTACGACGGCCGCTGGGAGGTGCCCACCTTCGAAGAGGTCCTGAAGTGGGCCGACCAGCAGGGCCGCAAGCGCGGCCGGCCGGTCTGGCTGCACGTCGAGACCAAGCACCCCACCTACTTCCGCAAGCTCGGCCTGGGCCTGGAGGACCGGCTCGTCAAGCTGCTGCGCAAGTACGGCCGGCACAAGAAGCACGCGCCGAACTTCCTGCAGTCCTTCGAGCCGAGCAGCATCCAGCGCCTGGGCAAGCTCGCCGACTGCCCCAAGGTCGTCCTGCTGTCGACCCCGGCCACCCGCCCCTGGGACTTCGTCGAGGCGGGCGACCCGCGCACCGTCGCGGACCTGGTCAAGCCCGAGGGCCTGGAGTGGATGGCGCACTTCGCCCAGGGCATCGGCCCCGACCTCACGCTGGTCATCCCGCGCGACGCGACCGGCAAGCTCGGCACGCCGACCACGCTGGTACGGGACGCGCACGCGGCCGGGCTGATCCTGCACCCGTACACGATGCGCAACGAGAACACCTTCCTGCCGCTCGACTTCCGCCGCGGCACCGACCCCACCGCCTACGGGGACGCCTTCGGCGCGTTCAAGATCTACTTCGAGCAGGGCATCGACGGCATCTTCTCCGACAACACCGACACCGCGCTGCTGGCGCGGGCGGACTTCCTGGCCTCAAAGCGCTAGGCCGTCAGGACGCTCACGACACGAGCTCACGACACGAGCTCACGACACGAGCTCACGACACGAGCTCACGACACGGGCCCATGACCCGGACACGTGACACGGACGAGTGAGACGTGGCCGCGTCGGCAACCGCACGCCGACGCGGCCACGTCCCGCCGGGCATGACGCCCCATGACCTACTCAGCACACTGCGCCCGCTGCTCGCCGCCGAAGCCGCGGCCGAGGCGCACGGCGCGGGCATCGAGGCCGCCGACCTCGAACAGGACGTATGGCTGCGGCTCCTGGAGCGCACCCGGGAGGCCGGGCCGCCGGCCGAGCCCGTCCGCTGGCTGCGCAGCGCCGTACGGACAGAGGTGCGCAGCGCCCGGCGGCGGGCCCGCCGCGAGGTGCCGTACGACCCCACGGCCGGGGACCCGGCGGGCGGGCCCGAGCGTGGCGGCCCGGATTCCTGCGTCGAGCACGCGGTGCTCGGCGCGGAGCGGGACCGGGCGCTGCGGGACGCGGTGCGCAGACTGCCCGGCCGCTGCCCCGGACTGCTGATGGCCCTGCTGTCCCGCCGGGACCCGACCTACCGCGAGATCGCCGGCGAGTTGGGTATCTCACAGGGCAGCCTGGGTCCGGTTCGTTCCCGATGTCTGGGATGCCTGCGCCGAATGCTCACAGCGGAGGTTGCCGCTCCTGAACCGAGGGGAAAGGAGCGGTAGACGATCGGCGCCACACAGACGTCGTGCACCCGCGGCGACTTCGGACCGGGCGGAATGAATAGGGGAGGCATGCGCGTATGGGCATGAGCGTGACGATCTCTGCGGCGACGGAACAGGACGCCGAGCAGATCCTCAAACTGCAGTTCCTCTGCTACCAGAACGAGGCCGAGCTGTACGGCGACTACGCCATCGAGCCGCTCACCCAGACCCTCGACGGGCTCCGTGCCGAGCTGGACCCCGGCTGCGTGCTGGTGGCCCGGCTCGGCGACGAGGTCGTCGGCTCCGTGCGCGCGAGCGTCGACGCGGAGGGCACGGCCAGGATCGTCAAGCTGATCGTCCATCCGCGGCTGCGGCGGCACGGGCTCGGCGGGCGGCTGCTCGGCGCGATCGAGGAGCGGCTCACGGCGGAGCGGTCCGCCAAGCGCTACCGGCTGTTCACAGGGCACCGCAGCGAGGGCAGTCTGCGGCTGTCCCGGAAGTACGGCTACGCGCAGGTCGGCGTCGAGGCGATCAGCCGCCGGCAGAACCTGATCACGCTGGAGAAGGACGCTGCCGGGCAGGCGTTCGTGGCCAGCGCCTGAGCCCGCCCGAGCCCTTCCGGTGGCGGTGGTCCGCCGGGCATTTACGCCCGGCGGGCCCGCCGCAGCCAGAGCATGCCGATGACCGGCAGGACGACCGGCAGGAAGAGATAGCCCCTGCCGTAGTCGGACCACACGGTCTCGTCGGGGAAGGCGGACGGCTCGACGAGTGTCCAGGTGCCGATGATCAGTACGCCCGCCAGTTCGGCCGCGCAGCAGACGAGGGCAGCTTTGCGGGCCCTCTCGCCGCCGCGCACCAACGAGAACGTGATGAAGCCGTAGACGAGCGCGGCGAACGCGGAGAGCAGATACGCGAGCGGCGCTTCGTCGAACTGCGCGCTCAGCTGGAAGACCGAGCGGGACGCGGCGGCGACGGTGAAGACGCCGTACAGCGTCACGAGCAGCCGTCCCGGCCCCTCGTGCAGCTTGCGCTTCGGGGTCGGGGCGGCCGCCGCGGGCGCGTCCGGCGTCGGGGCTCCTCCCGCCTTCGGCGTCGTCGCCGGTGTGCCGCCCGGCTCCTCCGGTGTCGCGGACTCAGCCATTGCCGCCTCCCCAGATGTCGTACAGCCGGACTTCGAGCACGGCCAGCACCAGCGCGCCCGCCGCGACGGTCACCGAACCCCAGCGGGTCCGCTCCGACAGCGACATGAATCCGGTCGCGGGCACCGCCGCGGCCGCGCCCAGCAGATAGCTGACGAAGATCGCCGCGCTGTCGTGCGGCTGTTCGCCCTGCGCCAACCGCACGACGCCGACGACCAGTTGCGCGAGCGCGAGCAGCGAGACGACGACCATGCCGATGACGTGCCAGTCCTTGGTCGGCTGGTCCCGGTAGGCGGCGAAGCCGCACCAGGCCGCCAGCACGAGGGCCGCCGCGCTGACCGCGACCGTCAGCGCGTCGATCACCGGAGCCGCCGCGCGGCGGGCAGGTGCGTGCGGCGGTACGCACGGGTGGTGGCAAGCATGCAGGCGACTCTAATGTGCCGGAAAGACCTCGTTGCGCGCGGCCCCGGGCGGGCACGTACGCTGCGGAACCATGAAGATCGACGCGGACGCTCTGCTTTTCGACATGGACGGAACCCTCATCTCCTCGATGGAGTCCGTGATCCGCTGCTGGACCCGCTGGGCGGGGGAGTACGGGGTCTCGGCCGAGGAGTTCGCCCGGGTCGAACTGCACGGACGTCCCGCCGTCGAGATCATCTCCGAGCTGCTGCCGGCCGCGCGGGTCCCCGAGGCCCTGGCGCGGATCGAGCGGCTGGAGGTCGAGGACGTGTCCGGCGGAGTGGTCGTGCTGCCCGGCACACTCGCGCTGCTCGACGCGCTGCCCGCCGACCGCTGGGCGGTGGTCACCTCCGCGACCCGCAGGCTCGCCGAGGCCCGGCTCGCCGAGGCCGGCATCCGGCCAGGACTGCTGATCGCCGCCGACGACATCACCCGCGGCAAGCCCGATCCGGAGCCGTTCCTGCTGGGCGCCGAGAAGCTCGGCTTCGCGCCCGCCCGCTGCGTGGTCTTCGAGGACGCCCCGGCGGGACTCCAGTCCGGTCGCGCGGGCGGGATGCGGACCGTGGCGTTGACCACAACGCACGCCCTCGCGGAACTGTCCGCGGACGTCGTCGTCAAGGATCTCTCGGAGGTTTCCGTGCAGGTCACCGGTGATGCGCTGGAGATCACCACCACCGCCTGACCCGCTGCCCGGCACCCCCTGCCGACCATCGGGGGTGTCCGGCAGGCGAGACCAGAACGTCCGCTATGCGGACATCATGAGCCGGTTCGCAAGCCTGTCTGGTTTACTCGTTTCCATGACCACGACGAGCAGCCGCACCCTTGCGACCGAGGCGACGATGACGCCCGGTGCTCGTTGTATGTGTCGAATGTGCGACCGCTGAGGGCCCTTGTCCGAGTCTCGCGCCCCGAAGCGAGACCTGTTCAGCCCCGCGTCCCGGAATCCGAAGCCGCGCTCTCGCGCCCGCCGGGTCCCACCATGCCGTGTTCCGAGACGAATGCCCCGTGTTCGGCGTCGAATCCGCCGCGCACTCGACAGTGACGGATTTCTCTGTGATCACCACAACGGGCCTCACCAAGGTCTACCGCTCGCGAGGCCGCGATATCGCCGCCCTGGACGGGGTCGACCTGCACGTCCGTGAGGGCGAGGTGTACGGCGTCGTCGGCCAGAGCGGCGCCGGCAAATCCACCCTGATCCGCTGCGTCAACCTGCTGGAGCGCCCCAGCTCCGGCACGGTCACCGTGGCAGGCCAGGACCTGACGGCGCTGGCCGGCAGCGGCCAGCGCGCCAACGCCGAGCTGCGGGCCGCCCGCAGCCACATCGGCATGGTCTTCCAGCACTTCAACCTGCTGTCCTCGCGGACCGTGCAGGACAACGTCGAGCTGCCCCTGGAGATCCTCGGCGTCTCCGGCGATGAGCGGTCCCGCAAGGCCCTCGAACTCCTCGACCTGGTCGGCCTCGCCGACAAGGCCAAGACATACCCGGCGCAGCTCTCCGGCGGCCAGAAGCAGCGGGTGGGCATCGCCCGCGCGCTCGCCGGCGACCCCAAGGTGCTGCTCTCGGACGAGGCGACCTCCGCGCTGGACCCCGAGACGACCCGCTCGATCCTGCGACTGCTGCGGGACCTCAACCGGCAGCTCGGGCTCACCGTGCTGCTGATCACGCACGAGATGGACGTCGTGAAGGCCGTCTGCGACTCGGCGGCCCTGATGAAGGGAGGCCGGATCGTGGAATCCGGCACCGTTTCCGAACTGCTGGCCACCCCCGGCTCCGAACTGGCCCGGGAACTGTTCCCGGTCGGCGGCGAACCGTCGGGCGAGGACCGCACGGTCGTCGACGTCACCTTCCACGGTGAGGCCGCCACCCAGCCGGTCATCTCCCAGCTGGCCCGCACCTACAACATCGACATATCGATCCTGGGCGCGGCGATGGACACCATCGGCGGCAAGCAGGTCGGCCGGATGCGCATCGAGCTCCCCGGCCGCTTCGACGACAACGTCGTGCCCATCGGCTTCCTGCGCGAGCAGGGACTCCAGGTGGAAGTCGCGGACGTCGAGTTCAACGCCCCGGAGTCATCGGCGCCCCCCGCCTTCCCCGCGGCCTCCGCCCAGGCCTCCGCTCTGATCGAGGAAGGCGCCAAGTGACCTGGTCCGAGATGCAGCCCGTGCTGAACAACGCCTGTCTGGACACCCTCTTCATGGTGTGGTGGGCCACCGTCTACGCGGTCCTCGGCGGCCTGCCGCTCGGCATCCTGCTGGTCCTCACCGACCGCGGCAACCTGCTCCAGAACGCGGCCGTCAACAAGGTCATGAGCGTGGTCGTGAACATCGGCCGCTCGCTGCCGTTCATCATCCTGATGATCACGCTCATCCCCTTCACCCGCTTGGTGGTCGGCACCTCCGTCGGCCCCACCGCGGCCGTCGTACCGCTGGCCATCGGCGCCGTCCCGTTCTTCGCCCGGCTGGTGGAGACCTCGATCCGCGAGGTCGACCACGGGCTGGTGGAAGCTGTGCAGGCGATGGGCGGCAACACCTGGACCATCGTGCGCAAGGTGCTGCTGCCGCAGTCGCTGCCCTCGATCGTCGCCGGACTCACCACGACCGTCATCGTGCTCATCGGCTACTCCGCGATGGCCGGTACGGTCGGCGGCGGCGGGCTCGGCAATGTCGCCGTCACCTACGGCCAGCAGCGGGCGGACACCCGCTTCATGCTGATCACCGTGCTGCTGCTGATAGTGATCGTCACCGTCGTCCAACTGCTCGGCGGCTTCGCGGCCCGCCGGATCGCCGGCCGCGGCTCCCGCGCCGAGGCTCCCCTGCGCGCACTCCGGCGACGCGCCCCGCGCGACGCTGACGCCGACGCGCCGGAGTCCGCCGAGATCGCGCTCTCCAAGACCGTTTGACCCGAGCCCGGACCCTTTGCCGGGCGGAACCCGCAAGAAAGGCACTCTTCGTGCGCTACACCGTCAAGATCACCGCTGCCGCCGCAGCCGCCGCCGCACTCACCCTCGGGCTGAGCGCGTGCAGCGCGCCCTCCGACTCCGACACCTCGGACGGAGACAAGAACGCCCCGCTCGTCGTCGGCGCCACCTCGGCCCCGCACGCCGAGATCCTCAACTTCGTCAAGGCCGAACTGGCGAAGAAGCACGGGCTGAAGCTGGACGTCAAGGAGTTCGACGACTACCAGCTCATCAACCCGGCCACCGAGAACGGCGACCTCGACGCCAACTTCTTCCAGCACAAGGCGTACCTCGACGACTTCAACAAGAAGCAGGGCACGCACATCGTCCCCGTCGTCAACGTCCACATCGAGCCGATCGGCCTCTACTCGAAGAAGCACCAGAAGCTCTCCGAGCTGAAGGCCGGCAGCCTCATCGGCATCCCCGACGACGTGAGCAACCAGGGCCGCGCGCTCAACCTGCTCGGCGACAAGGGCCTGATCAAGCTCAAGTCCGGGGTCGGCGCCAACGCCAAGCTGTCCGACGTCAAGGACAGCAAGGGCATCAAGTTCCGCGAGGTGAAGGCCGGCCAGATCGCGCCCCAGCTGCCCGACTACGACGCCGCGGTGATCAACGGCAACTACGCGATCGCAGCCAAGCTCAAGCCGTCGAAGGACGCGCTCGCGCTGGAGCCCACCAAGAACAACCCGTACGCCAACTTCCTGGCCGTGAAGAAGGGCAACGAGAGCGACCCGCGGGTCAAGAAGCTCGCCAAGCTCCTCAACACCGCCGAGGTCAAGAAGTTCATCCAGGACAAGTACACCGACGGCTCCGCGCTCCCGGCCTTCGGCCCCGTGCAGGGCTGACCCCTCCCGGACGCCCGCGCGACTGCCGCGTACGACCGCCCGCAGGACCGCCCGAGCCACCCGGCCGCCGGCACCAACGACGGCTCCGAGCAGCCCACCTGGGACGTTCGGGGCCGTCGGGCGTGGCACATCGTCAGGCCGATGCTGCATGCTGTCCGGGGTCCGGGGTTCTCCCCGGAGCTATGCCGTCACAAGGTCCCTGACCACGGAGCAGCGCATGACAGCCACCTTCCCGGACATCACCATCAGCACGGACCGGCTGGTGCTGCGCCCGTTCGAGGAGCCGGACGCGGCGGCGCTCACCGACATGATGAACGACGAACTCATCACCGCCTGGACCACGGCGCCCGTCCCCTACACCAACACCGACGCCCGGAAGTGGATCGTCCGGCAGGCGCCCGCCGAGCGCACCGCCGGCCGCGGCATCGTCTTCGCGGTCACCGAGTTCCTCACCCACCGGCTCGTCGGCTCCATCGAGCTGCGCAACACCGACTGGCGGCTGCTCGCCGCCGAGATCGGCTACACCACCGCGCCGTGGGCGCGCGGCGAGGGCTACGCGGCCGAAGCGGTGCTCGCCGTCGCCGAGTGGCTCTTCCGCGACCAGAAGTTCGAGCGCCTCGAGCTGCGCACCCCCGCCGACAACAGCGCCGCCCAGCAAGTGGCCCAGAAGACCGGCTGCATCAGCGAGGGCGTGCTGCGCAATGCCTGGATAGCCCGGACCCGGACCGAGGACGGCGGGTGGACCGACATCCGCACCGACCTCATCGTCTGGAGCCTGCTGCCCGAAGACCTGGAGGACGGCCCCGAGCCGACGCCCGACGAGAACGGCTTCGTCTACCCCGACTGGCGCTGAAACGACTCTCCCGCGCCCCCGCCTCCTGAACCGGGCCCCGGGCCCGGGAAGGTAGTCTCAACTCGTCCCCGACCTGTGACGAGCTCAGGAGATACCCACCGATGGCCGACCGCGTCACCGTGATCGGGTGGGACGGCTCGCCACTGACCGACGTGGCCCGATCCGCCCTCGCCGCCGCCACCCTCGTGGCCGGCGCGGCACACCACTTGGCCCTGGCCGCCGTCCCGCCCGGCGCGGAGCGCATCCGGCTCGGCAGCGTGGACCTCGCCGCCCGCCGGATCGCGAGCCACCGGGGCTCCGCGGTGGTCCTCGCGGACGGCGACCCCGGCTTCTTCGGCGTCGTACGGAACCTGCGGGCGCCCGAATACGGCCTGGAGGTCGAGGTGGTGCCGGCCGTCTCGTCGGTCGCCGCCGCCTTCGCGCGGGCCGGCATGCCGTGGGACGACGCCCAGGTGGTGGTCGCGCACAGCCGCGACCTGCGCCGGGCGGTCAACGTCTGCCGGGCGCACACCAAGGTCGCGGTGCTGACCTCGCCGGGGGCGGGCCCCGCCGAACTCGCGCTGCTGCTCTCCGGAGTGCACCGCACCTTCGTCATCTGCGAGGCGCTGGGCACCGACCGGGAAGAGGTCACGGTCCTCACCTCGGACAAGGTCGTCGACCACACCTGGCGCGACCCCAACGTCGTGATCGTCATCGGTGGCGGCGCGGCCTCCGGGCAGGGCGGCAACTGGCTCGCCGGCGGTGAACCGGGGCAGACCCCCGGCGTACGCGGCTGGGCGCTGCCGCCCTTCGAGGGCGGTGCGGTGCTGGGCGAAGGCGAATCGATCCAGCTGCGGGCCGCGCAACTGGCCAGGCTCGGCCCGCGCGTGGGTGACCTGGTCTGGGACATCGGCTCGGGCAGCGGCGCCGCCGCCGCCGAGTCCGCGCGCTTCGGCGCCGGGGTCATCGCGGTGGACCACGACCCGGCGGCCTGTGCGCGCACCGCCGCCGCGGCCCGGCGCTTCGGCGTCCAGGTCCAGGTCGTGCGGGGAGCGGCCCCGCAGATCCTCGAAGACCTGCCGGAACCGGACGTGGTGCGGGTCGGCGGCGGGGGCGCCGAGGTGCTCACCGCGTGCGCCGCGCGCCGCCCGGAGCGGATCGTCGCGCACGCCTCGACCCGCGACGAGGCCGAGGCGCTCGGCCGGGCCCTGACGGACGGTGGATACGCGGTCGAGTGCGCTTTGTTGCAGTCCGTGGAATTGGACACATCCAATTGGGCGGAGCGCGAGCGCTCGGTCGTCTTCCTGCTGTGCGGGCACCGGGTCTGATCCGACACCTGTGCCGCTTCGGCCATAGATGTCCGGAACGCTCGGCGTGTCGCACACATTTGGACGCGCGGCGTGGATAGTCGGTGGCTGCTTGTAAGGTGTTGTGGTCGTCGCGGGCAGGCCGCGGAGCCCCCACAAACCGTTCGGGGCGGGCCGCGGAGCGCGAGATCCTCAAGCCAGGGCTCAACACGCTCAGTGCACAGTGACGCTATGCAGGACTGGCATCGCCAGGCTTTGGAAGGAGCAGTACCGATGGGCGAGGGGCCGGGCGAGGGAATGCCGGAGAACGCAGGCGGACGACCGGAACAGCCACAGCCCGCAGACGCTCCCGTCGGTGCGGTGGACCAGCGGACGCCCGGAGCTTCCGGCGGATACGCCTTCGGCGAGTCCGTCGACAGCGCCGCCGAGGAGGACGACCTGCTGTTCATGCCGGGCGCGCAGGGCGCCTGGAGCGACCAGCAGCCGAGCCGGCCCGCGCCCCGGTACCAGCCGTCGGCCTACGAGGCGGCCGCCTACGCGGCGGTGGCTGAGATGTCAGGGACGTCCGGCGGACAGCTGCCCGAGGAGCAGAGCGCCCCCGCGCCGCTCGCCTTCGACACCCAGCAGGGCGGCTCACACGAGAGCGGCGGACGCGACACGGGCTCGGTCGAGTTCGACCAGGTGCGGACACAGCCGCCAGCCGCCGCGCCGCAGCCCGCCCCCGTCACTCCGCCGCGCCGTCCGCTGCACATGGGCCCGCCGTTGCCCGACCAGACCGGCGGTGTCGTGCGCTCGCTCGCCGACCGCGGACCGGCCGGCGCGACGCCGCCCATGGCCACCCCCATCCGGCACACGGGCCCGCAGACCACTGGCCCCGAGTACCTCGACGTGCCGCGCGAGGACACCCCGGCCGCGACCGGTTTCGACGAGCCGGGCAACTCGCTGCCCGGTCCGCAGCTCGGCGAGATCCCGCCGCAGCAGTCCGCGTGGACCGCGCAGCCGCAGCCTCCGGCCGACGCCGGACCGCTGCCCGAGCCGCAGCCTCCGGCCGTCGAGGAGACGGCCGAGCGACCGGAGGAAGCGGCGGCCGAGAGCCCGGCCGAGCCGGTTCCGGAGGCCGAGCCGGCCGATGCCGCCGTTCCCACGGACGCGCTGACGGCGGAGGCGTCCGTCACGGAGACTCCTGACGCTGAAGCAGTGGCGGAAGTGCTCCCGGAGGCTGCCGTGGAGGCACCCGCCGCAGAGCCACCCGCCGCAGAGGCAGCCGCTGCGGACGTAGCCGCGCCCGCATCTGAAGCACCCGCGGCTGAGGCGCCGGAAGCTGCTCCGGAGCCCGCCGCCGAACTGCCCGAGGAGCCCGCCGCCGAGGCGGTCCCGGAGACGACGCCCGACGTGGCCGACGTGGCCGAGGCATCCGACGCCTCCAGCGAGCCGATGCCCGCGACGGAACCGGCAGCCCCGGCCGAGACGGTGACCGAGCCGTCCGAAGCGGAAGCCCCGGCCGTCGACGAGGCCCCGGAGACTGTCGATGTCGCGACGGCACCGGAGACCCCGGAGCCCGCTGAGTCCGCTGAGCCCGAGGTGCGTGCCGCCGAGATCGCGCAGGCCGCCCAGGAGGAGCCGGTCATAGCGACCGCATCGGATGCCGCCGACGAGGCCGCGCCGGTGGAACCGAACACCGAGCCGACGCTAGTAGAGATCCCCGAGGCCGCTGAGACCCCGCAGCCCGAGGAAGCATCGCAGCCGGCGGCCGAGCTGACCGACGCGTCGCAGGCCCCGGAACAGCAGGAGCCCGACGAGGAGAGCGCGGCGGAGCCCACCGCTCCGGCCGCCGCCACCGTCGAGGCGGTACAGCCCGAGCCCGAGTCTGAACAGGCCGAACAGGCCGAACAGTCCGGTCGGACGGAGCAGCCCGAAGCCGTGAAGGCACCGGAAGCAGCGGCGGCAGCCGCACCGGCATCGGTGCCCGACGCGGAGCCGGAATCCGTACCGGCCCAGGAGACGGAAACCGCCCCGGAGAGCGAAGCCGCAGCTGACTCGGACACCACCCCGGAGACCGAGACTGAGGGCGCTCCCGAGGCCGAAGCCGCCCCCGCGACGGAGTCCATCCCCGACCCGGAGCCGGAAGCGGAGCCCGAGACCCCGCTGCCGCTCGCCGCCGCGGCGGACGACGACAACGCCCCCGCATCAGACCCCGAGCAGACCGACCCGGAGCCGACCGACCCGTCCGCGGACGCGCCCGTCGAGGAGCTCACCGTTCCCATCGACTCGGTCGAGCCGAACGGCGTCTCCCGCGACGAGCCCGCCCGTGCCGAGCGCGCCGCCGCCGGCTACGACGACGCCGAGCGCGCCGCCGTGCACCGCGTCATCCGCGAGCGCCGCGACATCCGTAACGGCTTCCGCCCCGACCCGATCCCGAACGACGTGCTGCTGCGCGTCCTGGAGGCCGCGCACACCGCCCCCAGCGTCGGCCACTCCCAGCCGTGGGACTTCGTCGTCATCCGCTCCGCGGAGACCCGGGCGAAGATGCACGAGCTGGCGACGCAGCAGCGCGAGGCGTACGCGAAGTCGCTGCCGAAGGCCCGCGCCAAGCAGTTCCGCGAGCTGAAGATCGAGGCGATCCTGGAGACGCCGATCAACATCGTCGTCACCGCCGACTCGACCCGCGGCGGCCGGCACACCCTCGGCCGGCACACCCAGCCGCAGATGGCGCCGTACTCCTCCGCGCTCGCGGTCGAGAACCTGTGGCTCGCGGCCAGGGCCGAAGGTCTCGGCGTCGGCTGGGTCAGTTTCTTCGACGAGCGCGAGATGGTCAGCGAGCTCGGACTGCCCGACCACCTCGAAGTCGTCGCCTACCTCTGTGTCGGATACGTCGACGAGTTCCCCGAGGAGCCCGAGCTGCTGCAAGCGGGCTGGTCCAAGCGCCGCCCGCTATCCTGGGTCGTCCACGAGGAGACGTACGGCCGCCGCGCGCTGCCCGGCGAGGACCCGCACGACCTGCTGGCCGAGACCCTGCAGGGCATCCGGCCGCTCGACGCCAAGGCGCTCGGCGAAGCCTGGGACCGGCAGAAGCGGATGACCAAGCCGGCCGGCGCGCTCGGCATCCTGGAGATCATCGCCGCGCAGCTGAGCGGGCTCTCCCGGCAGTGCCCGCCGCCGATCCCGGAGCCCGCGGCCGTCGCGATCTTCGCGGGGGACCACGGCGTGCACGCCCAGGGCGTCACCCCGTGGCCGCAGGAGGTCACCGCGCAGATGGTCGCCAACTTCCTGGGCGGCGGCGCGGTGTGCAACGCCTTCGCCAACCAGGTCGGCGCCGAGGTCTGCGTCATCGACGTCGGCGTCGCGGGCGAACTCCCCAGCACGCCAGGTCTGCTGCCCCGCAAGGTGCGGCACGGCACCGCCGACCTCAGCGTCGGCCCCGCGATGTCCCGCGAGGAAGTGCTGCGCGCGATCGAGGTCGGCATCGAGACGGCCCGCGATCTGGTGGCGGCGGGCAACAAGGCCCTCATCACCGGCGAGATGGGCATCGCGAACACCACCGTGTCCGCCGCGCTGATCTGCGTCTACACCGGTTCCGACCCGGCCGAGGTGACCGGTCGCGGCACCGGCATCAACGACGAGACGCACGCCCGCAAGATCGACGTGGTCCGGCGCGCCCTCGAACTCCACCAGCCGGACCCGGCCGACCCCGTCGGCGTCCTCTCGGCGATCGGCGGACTGGAGCACGCGGCCCTGGTCGGCCTGGTGCTCGGCGGCGCCTCGCTGCGTACGCCGGTCATCCTGGACGGCGTCTCGGCCGGCGCCGCCGCGCTGGTCGCCCGCGCCATCGCGCCGGAAGCGCTCGCCGCCTGCATCGCGGGCCACCGCAGCGCCGAGCCGGGCCATGTGGCCGCGCTCAACAAGCTGGGCCTGCGCCCCCTGATCGACCTGGACCTCCGCCTCGGCGAGGGCACCGGCGCGCTGCTGGCCCTGCCGGTGGTGCAGAGCGCCGCGCGGGCCATGCACGAGGTCGCGACCTTCGACTCGGCCGGCGTCACCGAGAAGGGCTGACGCCACACCGCGTCCACGCCCGACGTGCCTGATCGGCCCGACCCGCACGCCGGCACGGCGCTCCCGCGTCCGCCCGCCGCCTGCGGGCGGGCCGGGCCCTTGAAGCGGCGCGCGGCTGCGGGCCCCGCCGCACCGCCCCGTAGTACCGCCCCCCGCCGCACATCACGGGGCTCGCTTCAGCCCCACCCCTCCGGCCGCGTGCTCAACAGGCGGAAGCTCCCGTCCCACGGAGTGATCTACGGGACAGCGCCCCCGGCCGACGCCCCATAGGGTGTTCCGCAGGGCTCGCCCCGCGTCTCGTCAGCCGTCGCAGCGCAGCAACGGCTCGCACCACCACCACCACCACCGCCACCACCATCCGTACGAGGAGCCACACCGCCATGGCCGAGAACATCGCATACCCCGTCGGACTGCGCCTGTCCGGGCGGCGCGTGGTCGTGCTGGGCGCCGGCCAGGTCGCCCAGCGGCGGCTGCCGGGGCTGGTGGCCGCGCGGGCGGACATCGTGCTGGTGTCGCCGTCGGCCACCCCGTCCGTCGAGGCCATGGCCGACGCCGGTGAGTTCCGCTGGGAGCGCCGCGCCTACCGTGAGGGTGACCTCGAAGGCGCCTGGTACGCGCTGATCGCCACCGACGACCCGGCAGCCAACGAGGCGGCTTCGGCCGAGGGCGAGGCCCGCCGGATCTGGTGCGTACGCAGCGACGACGCCGAGGCGGCGACGGCGTGGACGCCGGCCACCGGGCGCAGCGAGGGGGTCACCGTCGCCGTGCTGACCGGCCGCGACCCGCGCCGTTCGGCCGCTGTGCGGGACGCCGTCGTCGAGGGGTTGCAGGACGGCACGCTGGTCGCCGCGCGGCACCGGACCCGTACGCCCGGCGTTTCGCTGGTCGGCGGGGGCCCCGGCGACCCGGATCTGATCACGGTCAGGGGCCGCAGGCTGCTCGCGGAGGCGGACGTCGTCATCGCCGACCGGCTCGGCCCGCGCGACCTGCTCGATGAGCTGCCCTCGGACGTCGAGGTGATCGACGCCGCGAAGATCCCGTACGGCCGGGCGATGGCCCAGGACGCGATCAACCAGGCGCTGATCGAGCACGCGAAGGCGGGCAAGGCCGTCGTACGGCTCAAGGGCGGCGACCCCTTCGTGTTCGGCCGGGGCATGGAGGAGATCGAGGCGCTCGCGCGGGCGGGTGTCCCGTGCACGGTGGTGCCCGGCATCTCCAGCTCCATCAGCGTTCCCGGCGCGGCCGGAATCCCCGTCACCCACCGGGGCGTGGCGCACGAGTTTACCGTGGTCAGCGGCCATGTCGCGCCGGAGGACCCGCGCTCGCTGGTCGACTGGTCAGCGCTCGCCAAGCTGCGCGGCACGCTCGTCCTGCTGATGGCCGTCGAGCGCATCGGACCCATCGCGGCCGCGCTCGTCGCGTACGGCCGGTCCGCCGACACCCCAGTCGCCGTCATCCAGGAGGGCACGATGGCCACGCAGCGCCGGGTGGACGCCACACTCGCCACCGTCGCGCAGACCGTGCTGGCGGAAGGCGTACGGCCGCCGGCTGTCATCGTCATCGGCGAGGTCGTCACCGTGGGGCCGGGTAACCAGCGGTAACAGATCAAGGCCCCGGCGTTGGCACCACAACCAGGACAAGGCAGTATCACCCTGTGGCTGAACTCATCACGGTCGACGACCCCGACGACCCCCGCCTGCGCGACTACACGGGTCTGACCGACGTGGACCTGCGGCGCAAAAGGGAGCCCGAGGAAGGGCTGTTCATCGCCGAGGGCGAGAAGGTGATCCGGCGGGCCAGGCAAGCCGGGTACGCGATGCGCTCGATGCTGCTGTCGGCCAAGTGGGTCGATGCGATGCGAGACGTCATCGACGAGGTCCCGGCGCCGGTGTACGCGGTCAGCCCGGACCTCGCCGAGCAGGTGACGGGTTATCACGTGCACCGCGGCGCGCTCGCCTCCATGCAGCGCAAGCCGCTGCCGACGTCCGACGACATCCTCGCGCGGGCGCGCCGGATCGTGGTCATGGAGTCGGTGAACGATCACACCAACATCGGCGCGATGTTGCCTTTGGGTCTACAAGAACGCACAGCTCGGCGCGTCGCCGTGTTCGAGGATATCGTCGATCATGCCAACCTGGGGGCTGCCTTCAGGAACGCCGCCGCCCTCGGCGTCGACGCGGTCTTCCTCACCCCGGGCTGTGCCGATCCTCTCTACCGGAGGTCTGTGAAGGTCTCGATGGGGGGCGTCTTCCAGGTGCCGTGGACTCGTTTCGAGTCCTGGCCGAAGGGCATCGAGGTCTTGCGCTCCGAGGGTTTCACGGTCGCCGCACTCTGCCTGAGTGACCGAGCGATCACCCTCGATGAACTCGCCGCGCGAAAAGTCGAGGCACTTGCCCTGGTCTTCGGCACGGAAGGCGTCGGCCTCACCCCCGGGGCCCTCGCCGCAGTTGACGAGCACGTCCGCATCCCGATGGACGCCGGTGTCGACTCCCTCAACGTAGCAGCCGCCTCGGCTGTGGCCTTCTACGCCACCCGGCCGCGAGCTGACTGAACCCGGCGTACAGGCCGGCTCGTCTGCCGCCACCTGGGGTTTTACCTTGGAAAGGGTCTCTGACCTGCGTCGGAGGCCCTTTCCGATCTTTCAGGCGCTTGCCGTGTTAGGCGGCAAAAAGTCCCTCGGACGGAGCCGAAAGTCCCTGAAAAGTCCCTGAGTGAGGCCTCTCAGAGGAGCCCGTCAGGGCAGGTGAGCCAGCGGGTGCTGATGCGACAGACAATTACCGGGTGGAGCTCTGGGGGCGGCTGGCATGGGACCCCGTGGATAGCGGCGGGCCTGAGGCAGTCTCCCGGTCACGGCCTACGCCAACCGAGTGAGGCTCGCGGTGAAGAAGGCTGTGCCCTTTGGCGACCGGCGGTGCACTGAGGTACTCGAGGACGTGGAGGGTGCGCTGTGGCAGGGCTGGATGCTGGAGGTCGAAGGGTTCCGGTCGAGGCCGGAGCATCTGCCGGACATGCAGCGCCTGGTGGTCGCGGTGGATCCTGCTACTAAGAGGTCGCGCAGATAGGCGCGGTGCTGGTACCCCGGCAGCGAGACAGGCACAGGTCCTGGCGATCATGGAGTTGCGACGCTCTGTGATCACCGGGGAGACCTGTGCCTGTGCTGCCACCATGGCTGACCGAACCACTCTGGGGCCAATTCGCGGCCCTGCTGCCCGAGCGGCCGGAGTACCACCCGGACCATCCACTGGGCTGCCACCGCCCACGCATCAGCGACCGGATCATCTTCGACAAGATGCTGCAGCTCCTGCGGTTCGGCTGCTCCTACCAGGCGATCGCCGACACGACCTGCTCGGCCACCACGATCCGCAACCGCCGGGACGAGTGGATCCGGCTCGGCGTCTTCGCCAGGTTCAAGCAGATCGCGTTGGAGTCCTACGACCGGATCGTCGGCCTCGTCCTCGATCAGATCGCCGTCGACGGTTCCATCACCAAAGCCCCGGCGGTGGTGAGGTCGCAGGAAGCTCACCGGTAGATCGCGGCAAACAGGGCTTGAAACGCTCAGGTATGACGGATAGTTATGGAATTCCACTGGGCCGTGTGCTGGCTGGAGCGAATCGTCATGACTCCCCGCTGCTTGCCCCGACCCTGGACCGCCTGGAGGACCTGGGACCGCTGCCCGAAGACGTCACCGTGCATCTGGACGCCGGCTATGACTCGGACAAGACCCGCACCCTGCTCGACGAACGCGGCCTGCACGGCCGCATCGCACACAAGGGCGAGAAGGCACCGATCCAGGCAAGCCAGAGGTGGCACGTCGAACGCACCCACGCCTGGCAGAATGCCTTCCATCGCCTCGCCCGCTGCTACGAGCGCCGGGCCACCGTCATCGACGCCTTCTTCGACCTCGCCGACACCATCATCACCGTGCGTAGCCTGATCCGCCGAGCGTGGACCACTCACCGCTGGGAGGGCCGCCCCCGCCGCCGCCCGTGACGGACCGCCATCTGCGCCAGTGGTCGGCTGGTAACTTGACTCCCATGATGGTGGCATTGATCGACTCAGGGCTTGGCCTCCTTTCCACCACAGGATGGCTTCGGCACCTCGCCCCGGAACTCGATCTGCTTCTGTTTCTGGACCCCGACGGCGCCCCCTGGGGATCGAGAACGGCCTCCTTCGTCACGGACCGTCTGTTCAGTGCCGCCCAATTGGCCGTCCAGCGGGGCGCGGAGGCCATCGTGGTCCCCTGTAACACCGCCACCGTCACCGCGATCGATGCTCTGCGCGAGAGTTTTGAACCCCGAGTGCCTGTGATCGGAACCGTGCCCGCCGTGAAGTCGGCCGCAGCGGCCGCCCAAGGTATCGCCGTGTGGGCAACCGTCCGGACCACGGCGAGTGACTACCAGGATCGCCTGATCGCGGACTTCGCGAACGGTCGGCCTGTCGCGCGTGTCGCATGCCCTGGTCTGGCCGAGGCGATCGACCACGGAGACATGGCCGCAGCAGCGGAAGCGATCGCCGACGCGGCAAAGCGGACCCCCCAGAATTGCGACTCCGTGGTGCTGGGATGCACGCACTACCCCCTGGTGGCGCCAGAGATTCTGCAGAGCCTGCCCACCGGAACCACCCTGTACGACAGCGCGGAGGCAGTCGCCCGCCAAACACTGCGGCGATTGGACAGAACCACGGAATCGCACAGCAGCACGGGCTCCATCGACGTGGTACTCAGCGGGCGCCGCGGAAATCTCCCAGCAGGCGCCCACGCCTACCCGGTGGGTCGCGCCCTTGCCGCCGCAGCGCGGGTGCCCCGCGAAATTCTCATCACTGCCGCAACTCGCGCCTCGATGGCTGCTCCAGCGATCTGAGCAAGTCCCGGAACCCCTTCATCTCGTCGGCCAGGCGTACAGCCACTCCGTTCGCGGCAGACCCCGGGAAATCACAGAGCGTGACAACTACGTGATCGCCCAGGACCTGTGCCTGCTTCGCCCAGGGCTCCCCACCGCGCCTAGGGTCTATCAGGATTTGATTCATGACACTCCCTCGTACGCGGGTGGTCCTCAGTCCTGCCAGGAGTGGGGAGCGCGGAAGCGCGGGATGCGCACGAGGCGGCGCCAGTCGGCCCTGAGGCGGCCTCGGCGGGCCCGGGTCCGGGGGGCGGCGGCGCGGGCGAGCAGGGCCGCGGTGAGGGCGGCCAGTTCCTCGGGCTCGGCGTGTCCCTTCTCGACTCGTAGGAGGGACTTCTTGGCGGGAGTACTCATGGAGGTCGTGTCTCCGTCTGCTCGGTAGGTCTTCACTGGGTTACTGCGGGGGGTTGCCGTGTTTGCGGGACGGTAGGTCGGCGTGTTTGGTGCGGAGCATCGCGAGGGAGCGGATGAGGACCTGGCGGGTGGCGGCGGGGTCGATGACGTCGTCGACCAGGCCGTGCTCGGCGGCGTAGTAGGGGTGCATCAGCTCGTCCTGGTACTCCTTGACCATCGCCGCGCGTTCGGCGTCGGGGTCGTCGGCGGCGGCGATCTGCTTGCGGAAGATGACGCCTGCGGCGCCTTCGGCGCCCATGACCGCGATCTCGTTGGTCGGCCAGGCGTAGGTAAGGTCGGCGCCGATGGACTGCGAATCCATGACGATGTACGCGCCGCCGTAGGCCTTGCGCAGGATCAGCGAGATCCGCGGAACCGTCGCGTTGCAGTAGGCGTACAGCAGCTTGGCGCCGTGCCGGATGATCCCGCCGTGCTCCTGGTCGACGCCCGGCAGGAAGCCGGGCACGTCCAGTAGGGTGACCAGCGGGATATTGAAGGCGTCGCACATCTGGACGAAGCGGGCGGTCTTCTCGGACGCCTCGATGTCCAGGACTCCGGCCAGGTTCTGCGGCTGGTTGGCGATGATGCCCACCACCTGGCCGTCGAGACGGGCCAGGGCGCAGATGACGTTCTTCGCCCAGTGCTCGTGGATCTCGAGGAGTTCGCCGTCGTCGACGAGCTCCTCGATGACCTTGCGCATGTCGTACGGGCGGGTGCCGTCGGCCGGCACCAGGTCCAGCAGGGCGTCGTTGCGGCGGTCGGCCGGGTCCTGGCCGGGGTGGTCGGGGGGGTTTTCCCGGTTGTTGGACGGGAGCATCGCCAGCAGGTAGCGGACCTCGGCCAGGCAGGTCTCCTCCTCGTCGTAGGCGAAGTGCGCCACTCCCGAGGTCCCAGCGTGCACGTCCGCGCCGCCCAGGCCGTCGTGGGTGATCTCCTCACCGGTGACCGCGCGGACCACGTCCGGTCCGGTGATGAACATCTGCGAGGTCCCGCGGACCATGAAGACGAAGTCGGTCAGCGCGGGGCTGTAGGCCGCGCCGCCCGCGCACGGGCCGAGCATCACCGAGATCTGCGGGATGACCCCCGAAGCGTGGGCGTTGCGCCGGAAGATGCCGCCGTAACCGGCGAGCGCGCAGACGCCCTCCTGGATGCGGGCGCCCGCGCCGTCGTTCAGCGACACCAGCGGGGCCCCGGTCGAGAGCGCCATGTCCATGACCTTGTGGATCTTCATGGCGTGGGCCTCTCCCAGCGCCCCGCCGAAGATCCGGAAATCGTGCGCGTACACAAAGACCGTGCGGCCCTCGACCGTGCCCCAGCCGGTGATCACACCGTCGGTGTACGGCTTGTTGGCCTCCAGACCGAAACCGGTCGCACTGTGCCGGCGCAACTGCTCGACCTCGGTGAACGAACCCGCGTCCAACAGCAGGTCGATCCGCTCCCGGACGGTCAGCTTGCCCTTGTCCTGCTGCACCTGGGTCGCACGGTCGCTGGGCCCGTGCCGGGCCCGCTCGTGCAGGGCCTGCAGTTCGACCGCACGCCTCCGGGCACCTTTAAAAAACCTCTTGGACGCGGTCATGGACCGGCCACCGGCACCAGTTCACCGGTGCCGGACGACCAGCGGTGGCCCGGCTCGACCGTCCGGCCCTCGGCCGGTTCCGCCCAGGGATCACTCCCGTACACCTCGCGCGCGACCTCGACGCGGCGTCTGGATGCCTCGTCCTCGCGCAGCCGGGACCCGGCCAGTTGCCTCTGTAGTGCCTTCCCCCCGGTGATGTCCGCTCCTGCTTCGATCATCGCGCGCATGGCGGCTACCGAGGCGCGCACCGTGGGGTAGCCGACCGGGGGACAGCCCGTCAGGGCGGCCCGCCCCTGGGCTCGGGCGGTAGCCGGCACGGTAGTCGGCCGGGTGTCCGGGGGCTGCTTCATCATCGTGGTTGTCACGTGCGGTCATCCCCTGTCTGAAGTCTGTCGGTGGCCCCGGCCATCCGCCGGGAGCCTGATGACGTGCTGTGCCGCTGCCGCTGCCGGGCCCGGTCTGTTCCCCGACCGCCTCGGCTCGGGCGCCCCGAGGGATGAGGGGGAGGGACACACCGGACGTCCCGTACCCGTCTTCTTCTCGTGTGCCTGGCAGGGCCAGGAGTCGTTCAGACCGGTGAGTCATGGTGATTCAACGGACACCGTCCCCAAGGAGGCCAGGTTGACTCCGTCGATCTCCAGGAGCACCCGGTGGGCGGGAGTGGATGCGCGGAAGACGTGATCGGCGTCCATGGACAGTACGAGGGTGTGCCCGTACTGGGCGGCGAGATCCCGGTCGTTGGCGCCGTCGGTATGCAGGTCCAAGCGAGCCAGTGAGCGAGGGACGAGCAGTGGCTGCCGTCCGTCGTCCCCCGATATCAGGGCGGCGGTACGCAGGGCAGCACAGATCATCAGGGCCGGCGTTGTCATCCTGCGCAAATGCTGCGCCCCGGCGAGGCGGGGTGTCCAGATTGCTTGCGCCTCCGAGGCCTGGACCTGTCCGTGCGAGCTGCTTCGGAAGATGCCACGCAACGACACCGGGGCATCAGGAGCACTGTACGGGTCGCCCGCTGCTGTCCCCTTCCCGTCCATCGCTCTGCTCCACCGGGGGGCGGGGGTTTCGCCGGCCCGGCCAAGCAGTACCTCGGTACGGAAGTTCCTGCGGGCCCCTTCGCGCGGCTGCCTGTCGGGGCCGAGTGTGTCGGAGCGAAGGGTGACCAGGACCCGTGCTGTTGCCTCGGGCGGGTCGGAGGGGGTGAGCAGTTCTGCCTCGATGCGCAAGGGTGAGGGAGTTCGGCGGTAGAGCGGGCGGATGAATGTTTCGAAGTCGGCGTCGCGGAATCCTCGGGTGAGGAGACCGGGCACGAGGGCTTCGGCGGCTTGCGCGGCGATCTCCAGCATGAGGACGCCGGGGAGGGTGGGTTTGCCGTCGACGAGGTGATCGAACAGGTAGTGGTCCCGGTCCGGATCGAAGAGGCAGAGCCAATGCGCCGTCGTATCGGAGGGTCCGGGGGTTTGCGTGCCAAGCCATGCGGGGCGCCGGTGCACCTGCGGGGGGTGGGTGGCCTCTTCGTGGATGAGACCCGGTCGTTGCGCGCGCAGAATCTTTAGTTCACGGTCCCCGAGGTAGGTTGATGCACCGTCGAGGATGCGTGCGGCGGACAGTTCCGCGAGGAATTGCGCTGTCCCTTCTTTGGTGGATACCGGGGTGAGGCGGCCGTCGTGGGCCATGCGTTCTTGGAACATCGGGTCCGTGCCCATCCCGGTCTCCCCCCACAGGGTGAAGGCGACGGTGAATTCGGTGGTGGGACTGCTGAGTTCAGCGGTGGCCTCCAGATAGCTGTTGCCGGACGCGTAGTCGGTGTCTCCCGGCAGTCCGGCCGTTCCGGAGTAGGAGCCGAGATTGCACCACAGCGGTGGCATACGTTCGGCGAAGGCTGCCTTGAGGTTCCGGTGGCCCAGCACTTTGACGTCACGGACGAGCCGGAAGGAGTCGAGGTCCTTGCGTTCCAGGAGCGCAGGCCGGAACAGCCCCGCGGCGTGGATGACGAGGTCGACACGCCCATCGGTGCGCAGGATCCGGTCGACGGTGCGGTGCACCGCGTCGGCGTCCTGAATATCGCAGGCGGTGTATCGCACCCGGTCCGGGCCGAAGCAGCGCTCCAGACGGCCCAGTGCGCGTTGCACTTCGCGGGCTCTCAGCAGGGCGTCGACGTGCCGGACGGCGGACCGCGGTGGCCGGTCGGGCTCGCGCTTGCGCAGTGCACGCAGCAACCGGGTACGCAGCTCGCGCAGGTGGTCATCGTCCACGGCGAGCACGTCGGGGGGCACGGGGCTGTTCTGGGTGCGTCCTAGCAGCCACACCGTGGGCCGGGTCTGCTCTGACAGGGCGGCGAGCAGAGCACCGGGGATGCCGCCCGCCCCGCCCGTGACCAAAACGACCGAGTCGTCGCCGATCGGCAACGGGGGTGCCGGTTTGGAGAGCGGACAAGGGTGCAGCGTCTCGGTCTTCCGTACGCCCTGGGTGTAGTGGACGACCGGTGGTGGAGCCGGCCGGGCGGCCCGTTCCGCCGTGACCCGTCCGAGCAGTTCCGGGGAGATGGGTGCGTCGGTCACCACCGCGAAGACGGGCGAGTCGGGGCGTTCCCACGCCAGGCTCTTGACGAAGCCCGTGAAAAGTGCGGCAAGCGGATGGGTCCTGTGGCCACGGTCCTGCCCGGTGAGCAAGACGGCCAATGAGCTTGTGGGCGTCCAACGGCCCCACAGCCGCTGGGCTGCGACGAAGAGCACGTCATGCAAGGCGAGAGACCGCTCAAGGGTGGCCGTGCTGAGATCGCTGATGACGGTGAGATGGGGAGTGGAGCCGTCGAGGGCTTCCCGAAGACGCTGGCGCCCGTCCGGGGCGTCGAGGTCGCTGATCGTCAGGACCCCGGGAAGGGTGCTGCGCGGGTCCGTGGTGATGACCACCGCATCGGACCGTCGCAGCTCCGGCCAGATCCGTTCGGCGCATGCGGCGGAGTCCAACAGGACCACGCTGCCCTGGGGTACGGACGGTCGTGATTCCCCGGCGGCGGCACTGGTTCCGAGGGGGGAGGCGGTCAGCGTCGTCGTGTAACGACTTGTCAGGGCCTGTAGCGCACCAGCGGTCCCGGTGGTGGTGAGGTCCGGACTGTCAGGTGGCAGGACGGTGACAGCAGTGGAGCCGTGCTCGGAGGAAAGCTCTGTGGGCCATTGGCTGGTCTCCACCGCGCGCAGGAGATCCACAGCGCGGTCCGCCGCGAGGTAGCTGCGTTCCCGAACGACGGGAACAGCGCGTGATCCGGTGGCCTGGCCGCAGTCCAGCCGTGCCAGTACCGGCCAGCCGCGCTCCCGGGCCGTATGCTCGCCCGTCACCGCGAGCAGAAACGCGCCCTCGGCCAGGCCCTCCTCGGGGAGTCCTGTGGCCGCGGCCGTCTCCGGTGTGCTGTTGCCGTTGACCGCGAGTACCAGTGCCAGGTCCAGTTCCCCGGTGCGCAGATAGCGCTCGGCCACCTTGAGCGCGGTCAGCGCGCCGTCCCGGCCCGCGTCGACGGCCATGGTCGGGCCGTGCAGGTCATGGCGTGCCGCGACCCGGGAGGCGATGACGTTCGGCAGTACACCGGCTTGGGTGTCCTCAGTGCATGGCGGGACGGTTTTCCGTACCTGCTCCAGCCATGGGCCGACCCAGGCGTTGGCGGGTGCGCCGGCCGGTCCGCCGAGGGTGTGTGCCAGGTCGTCCCCGTAGCATCGCAGAGCGGTACCGGCGAGGGTCCGGGGGATTCCCATATGCGCGGTGATCACGCCGGTGGAGTCGCGGAGCTCTGACCACAGTTCCCCGTGCGTTTCGACGAACCGGGAGGCGACCTCCAGCGCCATCAGCTGGCACGGATCCACCGCCGGGACGGTCCGGCTGGACATCCGGATGCCGGCGGGGTCCGGTGCCGGGTAGGGCACGGCGAAGGCGGGAGCCGGGCGGGGTCCGGCCTCGCGCAGCCAGTCGCGCACCTGTGGATGGGAGGGGGAGCCGGGCAGATGGGCACTCCAGGCGACCAGCACGGTCGAGTCGAGGTTGCCGGCCGGGTTGGAGCGCAGGCCTGTGGCAGAGGCTGGGTCGGAGACGAGCAGGTGGGCGTTGGTGCCGCCGAATCCGAAGGCGGACACCCCCACGGTGCGCGGGCGGCCGGACCGGAACGGGAAGGGAACGGCCTTGCGGGGGATGCGCAGGCCCGGGGGATCGACGGGCGGGGCGGAGCCGGAGAGGCCGTACTGGGACGGTATCTGCTCGTTGCGCAGTGCCAGGAGCGCGTGAATGAGCGAGACCACCCCGGAGCTCCAACCGGCGTGACCAAAGACCGACTTGTTGGAGCTGCACCAGTAGCCCTGCGGCGGTGCCAGAGCCGAGAGCACCTCTTGCTCGACCCCGTCACCCACCGGGGTACCGGTGCCGTGGGCGATGATCCACTGCGTATGCTCCGGCGGAAAGGCGTTGACCGCACGGGCCCGCTGGACGGCCCGCTCCTGGCCGGCAGGGTTGGGCGCGGAGATCGACTTGCCACGCCCGTCGGCCGCCGCCCCGAAGCCGGCGAGGACGCCGAGGACGGTGTCCCCGTCCGCGAGGGCTCGCGGCAGCAGTTTCAGTGTCACCATGCCCGCCCCATCGGTGAACAAGGTACCGTCCGCCGAGGCGTCGAAGCTGCGGACCCGTCCCGTGGGTGACAGCCCGCGCAGTTTGGCGAACATCACCGCCATGCTGGGATCCAGTACATTCACCCCTCCGCAGTGGGCTACCTCGCACTCGTCCGCGAGGAGCGCCTTCGTCCCCAGGTCCACGGCGTACAAAGACGAGGCGCAGGCGGTGTCCACCACCAGGGATTCGACACACCTCTCCACGACGCCGTCCATGGCCGCCCGGACGATGGCGTCCGGCAGCGTCGCGCCATGCGGGGAAGGGGCCGCATGGCGGTAGTGCTCCAGCAGCGTCTTTCGTAGGCGGTCGGCTTCCGGTAGGTCCCCGGCGACCCGGTAGGCAGCTTCCACGACCAACGACTCGATCAGACTCTGGCTGCCGCCCGGCCACGCGCCCACATAGACCCCGCACCGGTCGTCGGCGGCGATATGGACGCCGTCGCGTGCCTGGAGCAGGGTGTGCCGCAGCCAGCGCACTGCCTGGTCCCGGCCCGGCCCGCCGCTGGACCGCTCAGCCGCCGCGAGCAAGGGATGGGGCCGGAAGTCATGCAGGTAGCCGGATACCCGGGAGTAGGTGCGATCCACGGCGTCGGGGTCCGCCGACCAGAAGCGGTCGAGGTCGAAACGGCTGCCGGGTTCGCTGAAGACCGCCCGGCTCCCGTTGAGTGCCGTCCACAACTCTGCCGGGCTGGAGGCGTGCGGAAGCGCGATGCCCATGCCGACCACGGCAACCAACGGGGCGGTGGCCGGTTCCGAGAGATTCACGGGCTCAGCTCCTGCAATACCTCGGAGACCTGTGCCAGCGTCGTTGCCACGACCCGCCGATCTGGTGCGGGCTCCGAGAGCTCGTAGTGCCGGAGAGCGTGCTCGAAGACCGCGAGCTGCTTGAGGGAGTCCACTCCTAGCTCGGCTTCGAGGTCGATGTCCGCGGTGAGCAGTTCCGCCGGGAAGCCCAGTTGCTCCGCATAGATTTCGGCCAGCTCAGCCATCAACTGAGGGTGATCCGGCAGGGCGTTCTCCCGGGGGCGGACGTGGTCTGCCGCTGTCGCGATGGGCGGCACGGGTATCGGTGCGCTTTGTGGTTCTTCCGGTGCGGGCAGCCCGTTCACGTGGATGTCGGCGGAGCGGAGGGCCTCGACGAGTTTCTCGGCGCTGCCTCGGCTGGGCAACAGGGAAGTAACCCTGGCCGAAGAGGGCAGGGATTCCCGGACGAGTCCGGCCAGCGCTTGGCGTGCTCCGGCCTCGACGAAGACCCGTACCCCGTCCTGGAACAGCGTGAGCAGCCCGGCGTAGAAATGGACAGGCTGCACCATGTGGCGCTCGACCAGTTCCCGTACGTCCGCCGATGTCCGCAGGTAGCGGCTGAGCGTCGCCGAGAAGACCGGTACCCGGGGGGCGTGAAGCGGCAGTTGCGCGGTAGCTTGGGAGAAGACATCCGTAACGCCGTAGAGCAGAGGGTTGTGGAAGGCATGGCCGGCTCGCAGCCGAGTAGCCCGCACACCGACTGCGGAAGCGAGACGCGCCACCTCCTGCAGTGATTCCGCCGGTCCGGACACCACGCTCTGCGCAGGGCCGTTGTCAACAGCCAGGCAGAGTTGGGAGTCGTCGAGCAGGCCGACCAGGTGCTGCGCTCGCCGGGCGCCGAGACCGAGGGCGACCATCCCGCTTTCCGGTAGCTCAGCCTGGCGGAACGCCGCGCTGCGTTCGCAGACTATACGCGTCGCATCGCTCACCGAGACAGCCTTGGCCGAGGTCAGCGCGGCGAGTTCGCCGAAACTGTGGCCGACGAGCACATCGGCCCGCACCCCGAGGCCAACGAGGATTTCATAGGCCGCGGCATCGATAGCGTAGATCGCCAGATCCAGGGCCTCCGGGCGTTGCTCGAGCAACTCGTCCACCGACGCCGCATCCGGCTCCAGGAGCAGCGGAGAGATCGCCTCGTGACCATACTCGGCGGCCGTCTCGTCCACGGTGTCGAGGAGTGTTCGAGCGGAGGGGAACTGGTCGATCCGCTTACTCAGCACACCGGGTATATAGGCGCCCTGGCCGGGGAAGAGGAATGCAGTGCGAGTGGTCATCGCTCGTGCCTTTCGGTGGGGTGAGCCGGGGAGGCCTCGGGAATAGGGGGGAGCGGCAGCAGGCCGCTTTCGGCGTAGAACCGTTTTGCGACCTTGATCGCGTTGAGCGCTCGGGGGAATCCGGCGTAGGCGCTGATGTGAACGAACGCCTCGACGACCTTTGCCGGGGGGATCCCGATCCGCTGTGCGATGCCCAGATGCATGGCAATCTCGTCTTCGGCTCCGCCGAGTGTGGCTAGGACTGCAAGGGCCAGGAGCTCACGCTCTGGGGCATCGAGCCCCGGCCTTCCGTGGAGGTCACCGAAGACGGTGTCGATGACGAGGTGCCCCATGGCCGGGCTGACATCGGCCAGCCCGGCGAGGAACGCCTGAACAGCCTCCTCGCCCGCGAGCCCGCAGGCATTGTCGAAGGCCCGCCGGTAGGGGGTCTCCGGATCCGGCCTACGGCCGCCCCCGGATTCTCCCTGCGCCGAGGCTCCCACCACGGCCACGGGGACCGCGGGCACCCGGCGCGAGCGCCAGGCCTCTCCATCGGTGCCGGTCATGGACCGGGGCTGTCCCACTTGCTCTGCGAGCGGGGACGGGGTGGCTTGCATGGGGTGTTCCTCCGAGGTAAGTCGTACTACTCCGCGACCTTTGTTTGGCCGTTCCACTGGAAGACCACGCACGGCTGTCCTTCGACCTCGCAGGTCCTGCGCGTGGGGGTGAAGTGTTCACATCCGCCGTACCGGGGTACGACGATGTCCTCGTCGACCTGCTCAACGTGGAGCAGGCGGTCATCGGTCAGTAGTTCGGGCGGCCCGCCCTCAAGGAAGACGTGCATCGCATCGGCCATCGGTTCACCTCTATGCCAGGTACGGATCACGGGCCCCGTCCCTCGCCGCCTGCCGGGCCCGACCTTGATCCAGGCGGAGTTGGCGGGCTGCAGCCAAGCGTTGCGGGTAGGCGGGGGCGGACAGGTCTCCGACGCGCCTCCGTGGGAGGCCAGTGCTGCGGGGTGTACTTCCAGCAAGCACCCGTCGGGGGAAAGAGGGAACCGGCTCCCGGGGGCAATGTGTTGAACGCGTTGAACGCTTGTGCCCTTGTGAAGGGTTCCTGGGGTGCGCCTGCCCCCGTTCTCCCGGGCAATCAGGACTACGGCCGAAAATCTTGAAGCCGCCCGTGCGCCGGCCCGATGACCTACCACCCGCCCGCCAGGACGGAATGATCCACGACTCAGGGATCTGATGGTGGTCAGCGGTTGTGAAGCGCGGAACCGACGGCCGGGCGTGTGCAGTTGATTCGGCCGGTGGTGTGGTCAGTGCAACCTCCTCCCCATGATCGACACTTCATACCGGGGACAACTGCGGGCTCATCGGGACGGGTTGCGGCTATCGCTGTTCCTCCAGGGCGAAGCTGGGCGGGCCCGGGAGGGAGCGAGGCAGCGCGCACGGTGTAGCGATTTTCGAGTCGTGGCCTCCCCGGCGCCGACGGAAGACTTGCGCCAGGCGGCGGAGGGGAGGCCAGCGCGCCTCCCGCGTACAGGCGGCTGCCAGTGTCCCTTCTCAAACGATCTTGCCGGTTCGTGCCGTCGACCACGACCGCCTCCGGGGTGGTCAGCGGGACGGCGGCCGCGTGCCGCAGCCATTCGTCTACCGACAAAAGTCGCTGGTAGGGCAGCACCGAGTGCTTAGTGGTCGACGCGCGAAGTCCTTCGGGGGTTGATCCAGCAGTCGGTGCGATGGAGGATTCTTCCTGTCGGTCGAGAGAGTGTCGGTCGAGTCTGGCCAGCAGATCGTCCAGGTCGGAGGTGGTGAACCTCCACTGGAACGGCTGTGCCGTGGCGTTGTAGCGGTCTTCGAAGTCTCGGAGCCGATCGCGGACCTGGGTGAGGTCGGTGAAGTCGTTGGGTGCCACGACTTTGCGCTGGACGATGGAGAAGAAGATCTCCACCTGGTTCGTCCAGGAGGCGTGCACGGGGGTGTGGACCATGACCGCGTTCGGAAAAGCGCTGGTCAGGCGGTCGATGGCCCGTTGTCCGCGATGGGAGGAACCGTTGTCGACGATCCAGAAGACGCGTTCGGCGCCGGCGTAGGGCGCGGTGGTCATGACCTGGGTGACCAGGTTCATGAAGGGCACGATGCCGGTTCTGTCCTCGCAGCGGCCGAACACCTTCGCCCGGTGGACGTCATAGGCGGCCAGGTAGGCCAGCGCGCCGCCGCGGCCGTACTCGTGGTTGACGCGCATCGCCCGGGCCTGTCCCGGGGCCAGAGTGGGGTGGCAGCGGCAGCGGGCCTGGACGGAGGTCTTCTCGTCCGCGCTGACGACGTACTCGTTCTCCCCCAACGGGACGCCCTGCCAGGCGCCGGCGTACAGATCCATGATCCGCGCGGCCTTGCGCTGGAAATCCGGGTCCCGGATGAAGATCCAGGACCGGTACTGCCAGGGCTTGATCGCGTCCTGTTTGAGCCAGCGGCGCACGGTGGAGGCGGAGACGGACCCGGCGATGGCCCGGGCGACCACCTCACGCGCCAGTTCCGGGCACGACCACCGCGCCAGCGGAGTCCCGGACTCCGCGGGTAACTGGCAGGCCAGCGCCTTGACCTCGGCGACCTGCACCGGGGTGAACGAGGTCGGCCGGCCGCGGCGTTTGTGGTCCGCCAGGCCCGGCAGGCCCTGCACGGCGAACCGGGACCGCCAGGTCCGCACGGTGTCCAGGTGCACCCCGCTCTCGCGGGCGATACGTGCGTTGGCCTGTCCCCGGGCCGCCAGCAGCACGATGTGCGCGCGCACCCGGGTCCGGTGCGGGGTCTTGTGACCGTAGGCCGCCTTCTTCAGCCGCGCGCGCTCGGCGGCGGTCAGGGATATCGGACGAGCGGTCGCAACAGGCATGGCGGGCAGCCGATCGGCAGGAGCGGATCACGACGGGCCATAGCCTGCCGCACCCGGCAGCAGGGCGATCGGGCAGGATGGCCGCCATGCCCACACCGCCGGACTCCACCAGGACCTCCCTCGCCCAGCGGCTGACCGGCCACGCCCGCACCACCTGGCCGCAACTGACGGACCTGCACATCCGCCACCGCGGCGCGTTCGCCTACGTCGACGGCGAGCTGGCCGACGGTGAGACGGTCAAACTCATGCGCCTGCGCTACGCGGGCTCCGCCGCCAGCTGGGGCTTCGCCCTCTACTACGGCAGCACCGAGCGCTACGAGGACTCCATCCTCCCCACCGGCAGCTTCGCAGGCACCCCCGAGGACGCCCTCGACTGCGCCTGCCAACTCCACCTCATCGCCTTTGACAGCTAACAACCCACCACGCACCACCACAGCTCCGGAGTCAACCCCCGAAGGACTTCGCGCGTCGACCACTAAGGATCTCGTCTCGGAGGTAACCGGGTCGAGCGGGTTTCTCCTGCGATGGGTGCTCGGCGGTCTGCTCCAGCAGGGTACGTGCGGAATCCGCGTATCGGGCGAGGACGAATACGGACAGCGTGTCGGTCTCGGACCGCTCCAGCTCTTCCGCCGACGCGCGCCCCTGGCGCTCGCGCAGGTCCCGTACGACAGCCAGCCCCGCCAACCCGAGCCCCGCGCCTTCAGCCCGACTGCGGATCGGTCGGACAGGGTGAGAACGCTTCAGGAACTCTGACGTCACTTCACAGGGTCGCGGAGCACGCGAACGAGGAACAATCGCCTGGCCACGGGCACGGGGGCTCAGAGGGGCTCAGGAGAACTCACGGGATGTCGCACAGTAGGAGGTGTTCGTCGAGTTCAGCAAGTCCGTCCGCCCCATCTGCAAGGCCCCGGTTGATGCGTAGGTCAACATCCGCGAGAGCAAGGTCTTCATGCGTGAACGGGGCCGGGAGTACGGCGGGTGGCTGTCGCTTGGCAGGTAGAACGGATTGCTCGCCCAGGATCAGCTTATGCGCAGGGGAAGGTGCGGGCAGCGGCGTCCGCTGTGGCCTGGTGGGCGCGGTACTGCTCCCGGACGAGGTCGATGGCGGCGTCTAGGGGGAAGATGTCGCGGGTGACGAGCTGTTCGTCGTTGTCGGCTCCGACGGGGTGCCAGTACACGCCGTCGGCGGTGATGGTGACCTCTGGAATCAGGGTTTCCACCGTGAGTTCCAGGCCGTCGTCGGCGGCGCCCTGGTGGGCGAGGGGCCGGACCACTTGGTGCTGGTGCGGGATGCCGAGCGAGTCGAGGAAGGATCGAAGCTCGCGCTCCTCCTTGAGGTCGTCGGTGGTGAGGGTGGCTGCCACCCGTACGGTGAAACCCTCGCCGAGTGCGGTGCGGATGCCGGCGACGGCTTTGGCCCAACTGCCTTTGCCCCGGTGGGTGTCGTGCAGGTCCGGGGTGGCGGAGTCGAGGCTGATCTGCAGGGTGAGGCGGTCGCGGGGCATGGCCTGGAGTATCTGGAGCCGGTGTCCGCGGAAGAGCATGCCGTTGGTGAGGAGGGTGGTGGGCAGCGCGGCGGTGCAGTTGGCGACGATCTGGTCGAGGTCGGGAAGTATGAACGGTTCGCCGCCGGTGAGCAAGATCTCGGTGACGCCGGCGGCGGGTGCGGCCTCGGCGATCTCCCGTACCCGGTCCACGCCCAGTGCGCGTCGCGCCGCCTGCGGTGAGGATCGTGCGCAGCAGTAGTCGCAGGCGAGGTTGCAGTCAAAGTTGGTGTAGAGCCACAGGCGTGCACCGGGGCGGCGGTCCGCGGGAAGTGCTGCCACTGGATCCGCCGGGCGTCCGCGCCGGACCGTGACGCTGCTGTCGTCGGCGGCCACCAGGGTGTTGCCGGTGCGGGCGCACCACGCGGCGGCCAGGTTCCGTTCGTCCGCCGAGTCAAGCGGCAGCGTGATGGTGTCTCCCTCCGCCGTGGAGAGGACTTGCTCTACCAGTTCGAGGATCACCATCGTGGTGCGATGTCCTGTTCTTCGACGGCTTGGAAGAGGTCCGTGTAGCCGTCGAGTTCGGGGCGTACCCAGCGCGTGAGTCCTTCGAGTTCCAGGATGCGGCGGTGCTCTGGGTCATTCCAGTCCATGGCTAGCAGGTGTGCTGTCCAGGCTTGGGCACGTGATGCATCGAGGGTGTCGAGGGTGGTGAAGTTGCAGTGGCAGTAGGCGGGGCTGGTCCAGAAGGATTCCAGGGCGCCGGGCATGAGTTCGTCGCGTCCGATGGCCTCCCAGGTGGTGGTGCCGATCGCGGCGGCGTCCGCGTCGCCGTCGAGTACGGCCCGGATGGCGTCCAGTTCGCTGCGGCCGGTGTCGCCGTGCTTGCCCAGGTCGCTGTCGATGCGCAGGAGTTCGACTTCACCGTCGGTGATCCCCTCGCGGCGCAGATAGTGCAGCGGCAGGATCGCAGCCTGCGCGGAGTCCCGGCTGCCCAGCGCCAGCCGTCGCCCCTTGAGGTCCCCCGGGCCGCGAAGTCCCGCACCAGCCCGGCAGACCAAATGGCTGCGGAATGCCAGATCGGTGTCGCGCATGGCGAGCGCCGTGGCGTGGCCGCTGGCCTGGAGGACGGTGCGGACCCAGGCCAGGTTGGTGTTCCAGGCAATGTCGATAATGCCGGCCAGCAGAGCGTCGACCTGGCGGCCGTAGTTGGAGAACAGGACGAAGTCCATGTCGACGGGGGCTGTGCGGTAGTAGTCGCGGATGCCCTCCCAGATGGGCACGACGTTGGGGGTGTACGCCACCGCGCCTACCACCAGCGGTTCCATATCGGTCTCCTCTTCGGGGGAATGTCAGGCGTGGGCGTCAGCCGAACACTGGCTGGCCGGTGATGGCCTTGCCGTAGAAGTCGTAGAGAACATCGGCGGTGGGGGCCATGACATGGCCCGCGCGGGCGTCCCGGAAAGACCGCTCGATGCCCAGGTGCTGGGAGAATGCCGCGCCGCCGCACACCCGCATGGCGTCGTCCGTGACGGTCAGGGCGGTGTCGTTGGCCAGCGCCTTGACCCCGAGGACGTACAGCGGGGTGTCCTCGTCGGGTGCGGCGATGCTCGCCGCCGCCTGCTGGAGATAGGCGGTTGCGGCTTCGAGTTGCAGCGAGGTGCGGGCCAGCCGGGCGCGAATGGTGGGCAATTCGGCCAGTGTCTGGCCGGTGTGCTCAAGTCTGGCGCTGCTGGTGTGCCGCACGGCGGCCTTCAGGGCGGATCGGGCCAGGCCCAGGGAGACGGCCGCGTTGCCCAGGTTGAACCAGGGCATCACGGTCTCGGTCATCAGTGCGAACCCCGCGCCGGCCGGGCCGAGCCGCGTGGTGTCCGGTGCCGTCACGTCGAAGCACATCGGCGAGGAGGCGTTGCCTCGCAGCCCAAGGCCGCGGAACGAGCCGGTGACGCTCACGCCCGGCCGGCCCGCCTGGACGGCGTAGAGGTCGACGGTGCCCGGCTCGTCGGCCGAGAGTACGGAGGTGACGTACAGCCCCGCATGGCCGGCGGAGGTGACCCAGCTCTTGTCCGCGGTGAACCGCACATCGTCGCCACCATTGTGCTTGGCCTGGGTGATCGGTGCCCAGAAGTGCGAGCGGGATCCGGGCTCACTGAACGCCAGGGTCGCCAGGGTCCGGCCGGTGGCCATTTCGGACGGGAGGGACGGGAGTCCGGGCGGTGGCGAGGCCAGCACCGTCATGGCACCGCAGATGTGCATCAGATAGATCATGGCGGTCGAACCGCAGACTTCCGCCAGTTCGGCCGTGACGTGGGCGAACTCCGGCGGGCCTGCGCCGAGCCCGCCCACCTGCTCAGGGAGGGGCAGGCCCATCAGGCCGGACGTGCCCAGAGCGGAAACCGCTTCGCTGGGGAACCGGCCGTCCGCGTCCACTGCGGGGGCGTGCTCCGCAGCAGTGGCCAGGACCGGCTTCAGCGTGCTGTCCATGTTCATGGGGAGTCGGGCCTTCCTGAGGAGGACGGGGACGGATCCGGGGCATTGCTGTGAGCCGCCGGGGCAAGGCCGAGGGCCAGCAAACCGACTGCGAACGCAAGGAGCAGGGCCACGGTCGAGCCGTCACCGCCGAGCAGGTTCGCATCCGTCCACCCGATCTGGACCAGCTGCAGGGCGGTAGCGGCGAGAAACCCGGTCCCGGCCAGGACGATCAGGGCCTGCACCCCGGAGAGCCCCGCGGCGACCGTCAGGCACGCCAGGATGAGCAGGACCAGCATTCCCGTACCGCCGAGCGTGACGATCCGCCACGGGGGTGCGTCCGCGATCCCCACTACGACGCTTGCCGCGGCTCCCAGCCCCAGGCCGGTAGCGGCATGGGCGATCGCAGTCCGTGGTGCCTTCACCGGATGCCTCCTTCGCAACTCTTACGACGCCACAAGCAGTAGCCGTGACAGCAGGCCGTGGCGCTGCCGCCAGGCGGGGCGCAGCGCACCGTCCACTCCATAGGCACGGCCCGCAGCGGTGGCCAGGAGCGCCAGATGCGCGACGTACATGAGGAAGTACGACCAGAACCACTCGTGTGGGGTGTTCAAGACCGAGAAAGTGATCGCGGTCGTCTGCACCAGCCCCACGAGTGCCCAGAACCGGGTTGCCAGGCCCACCAGCAGGAACGCGCCCAGGCAAGCCTCTACGGCGAAGGCGCCCCAGGCGAACACCGCGAAATTCGGAATGATCACATGCTCGACCAACCACGCCCACGGAGCGAAAACCTCGTGCTCGACCCCGTTCAGCGTCCAGCGGTAGAGGTCCCGCGGTGGGCCTGAGTCCTTGCCGAAGGCCGGAGGATGCTTCCACGAGAGATTCTGAATCCACAGCAGGCCGACCGCGACGCGGCAGACTGCCAGCAGCAGACGGGACAACCGAGAAGAGCCCAGAGGCTCCTCTGCGCGACGTGTCGGGGACCCGTTGGGCACGTCCATGTTTGGCGACCTTTGACCTTGGACCGCGGACGGGGATTCGTCCGAAGCCGCACGTCCATCGACTCACGCCGACGCGTACCCCGCAAGCCGGACAGCCCTTACGAAAAAGGGGCGCCTTGGCCCAGGCGCCCCACAGCCGCCACTACAGGGTCCCGCTCTTGGGGAGTGGACGGTGGCGCTTCAGGGGTGGGTGCGTCCTCGGCCGCGGCGTCGGCGTATCAGCCCGCCGGCGATCAGTAGGGCGAGGGCCGCGGCCACGACCGGGACGCCGATCCAGCTCAACGTTTCCGCCAGCCATCGCTGCACCGCGCCCGCCGCGTCGATCACCGGGTCGGTGTCCGGGCCGCCCCGCAGGAGGCGGATCTCGTACCAGCCGTAGTACGCCACATAGGCCCCGGCCAGGAGCAGCAGGGCGCCTCCCAGCCGTGAGGCGAAGGCTCCCAGCCGCCGGATGCCTGACACGCGGGCGGTACGGGTCAGGGCCACGGAGAGCGCGGCCGCGCCGACGATGACGCCCATCCCGGCCGCGTACGCCGTGAACAGCACGATGCTCTCGGCCGTCGAACCGCCGCGGAAGGCGGAGACGACGATGGCGAGGAACGGTGCGATGGTGCAGCCCAGGGAGGCGATGGCGTAGGCGCCGCCGAACAGGGCCATGGAGGCCAGGGACCGGGTGACCCGGGGCGCACGGCGGAGTTTCGGCAGGAGCGGGGGCAGAGTGCGTCCGGCCAGCAGCCAGCCTCCGACGAGGACCAGCAGCAGTCCGAACACGATGGTGAACCAGGGCAGATGCTGCTGGATCTGGCCGGCGACCGGGGCGATGGCGAGGCCGAAGAGGGCGAAGACGCCAGCGAATCCGGCGGTCATGGCGGCGCTCGCCGTCAGCGCGCGGCCGACGGCGGAGGCCCTGCTGGGTGAGTCGTCGCCGATGATGAGCAGGGACAGGTACGCGGGGAGCAGTGCGAAACCGCAGGGGTTGACGGCCGCGAGCATGCCCGCGGTCAGCGCCAGGGCGATCGGGAGGTCGGACACCGGTCAGCCGACGAGTCCGTCGAGCTTGTCGGAGAGCCCCTTGCCGCCCGGCAGCACACCGGTGAAGACGGTCTTCCCGTCCTTGTCGAGCACGACGTACGTGCTCTGCTCGGTGATCTCGAACTTCTTCCAGATGGTGCCCGGCTCGTCGGACAGATTCGGGAAGCCGTCGATCTTGGTGGAGGATACGAACTTCTTCATGGCTTCCTGCTGGTCAAGACCGGCCACTCCGATGACGTTGGCCTTCCCCTTGAACTCGGCCGCGACTTTCGCCGTCTCCGGCCCCTGGGCCTTGCACTTGGGGCACCACGGAGCCCAGAACCACAACACCGCGGGCTTACCGGCGAGCGTCGCGCCGTCGAACGGTTCTCCCTCAATGGTCGTCCCGGTGAAGCGCAGCGCCTCGGGAACTGTCCCGGAAGAACCGCTGTCTGCCGAGGCGGGAGCGGAGGCGGAGGCCGCGTTCGTGGCTGAGTCGTCCGCGCCATCACCGGGCGAGGTGGCCCCGCCGCCGGAGCCGCAGCCGGTCAGGGTGAGGATTCCTGCGGCCAGGACGGCGGGGAGGAACGAGCGGGCACGCATGTCTGCTCCTGATGTTCGGTGTCGGCCCTGAATGTAGATCGGTCGGCCCCGTGGATGGGCCGGTGGTGTTCTTACGATTCGGTGACGTCAGCCCGCCTGGTCCTTCAGCCGATCGGTGTCGAGGACGGTGATGCGGCCTCTGGCGAGTCGGATCAGACCTTGGCCGGCGTACTCGCGCAGGACCTTGGTGGTGGTTTCACGGGAGGTTCCGGCCAGGGCGGCGATCTGCTGATGGGTGAGGGCGATCTGCGGGCTGCGGGCGCCGAATACTCGAGGTCGGGTTTCGGCGGCGAGGGTCAGCAGTGTGGTGGCGATGCGCTGCGGCACGGACTTGAAGACGCTGTCGGACAGACGCTGTTCGAGATCGGTGAGGCGGAGGCCGAGGATTTCGGTGATACGGGCGGAGATCCGCGCGTCGGAGAGCAGGAAGCGGCGGACATCGGCGCGGCTCATGACGCAGACGGTGACTTCGTCGAGGGCTTCGGCGAAGTTGTCGTACATGCGCTGCCCGAGCAGCGTCATCTCCCCGAAGATGGTGCCCGGTGCGATGATCGCGCAGGTCAGGGCGCGGCCGTCGGCGGAGACGCGGAAGACGCGGACCCGGCCGTGTTTGAGGATGTGTCCCCGTTCGGCGACTACGCCGACTCCTTCGCCGACGCCGCGTTCTGGACCTTGCTCACGCTGCGGCACGAACCCAGCCGTGCGGTACGGGCGGCGGCGATCGCCGCATGGGCGCTGCCAGTCGTCATGGTCACCGCCGTCGGCATCAGCCGGGGCATGATGCCCGAGCGGCCCCGACCCGCCATGCTCCGCCCGGCTGCCGCGATGCAAGGCGTCGTCGCACTGCGCCACTTCCTGCGCCGCTGACATGGGGCCGGCAGTCGCCGCGGACCTCGGCGCCGATTGGGGCGGCGAAGTAGTCCCGGGCAGCGATCTTGGGCACCCAGGTGTCGAAGCGGGCAAGGTCGGCCTCGGACTCCTCGACCTCGGCGTAGGTCGTGCGGCCCTTGGCAGCCTCGGTGTCGATCTCGCTGAAGAACGCCGGAAGGCGCTCCAGCACCTCGCCGTACTCCACGGTCACGGCCTCGCGGAACTCGCCGACCAGCTCGCCGCACTCCACCGGGTCAACCAGGGTCAAGGTGCATCCAGCGCGCGGTGCCGCTCTCGGTACGCATGTTGGCGACCAGACGGCGCACCATGCCGGCCACAGCAGGCCGGTCGGACATCAGGCACACCTACTGCTGGACATACACCCACCAAGCCTCCGCGAAACCGCTGCCCAGCGTGAACCCTCATGACAAGGGTCTGCGCCGACGTACGCGCGTCTACCCCGGCCGAGGACTCTGCGCTGTGAACGGGCCTGCGGTCGTGTGGGGCGGGAGGGCGGCCAAGAGCGGGCAGTCGCGGTCGACCCGGGGCCGCTCGCAGGTGTCGGCCAGACGTATCAGTGCGGTGCGCATGGCCGTGAGCTTCGCGATCTTCTCGTCCATGTCGTCAATCTTGGAGTGGGTGAGGTGTCGAACGGCGTCGCAGTTGTCCGGTCCGCCGTCGGACAGGCGCAACAGGCCTGTGACGTCGTCGAGGGTGAATCCGAGGCTCTGGGCCTGTTTGATGAACCCGACGACCTGTATCGCCTCGGGGGGGTATTCGCGGTAGCCGGAGACGAGCCGGCGTGGTGCGGCGAGAACGCCTCGGCGTTCGTAGAAACGCAGGGTCTCCACAGTGACACCGGCGGCTTCGGCGACCTCACCTATGCGCATGCTTCCAGTGTGCACGTCGGGCACTTGACCCTGAAGCGGGGTACGGGGTGCATCATCGCCAGATGATCGTGGAACTGCGCTCCGTACCCGACTGCCCTCATTTGCCGGCCACTCGTGCGCTGCTGCGCTCCTGCCTGGCTGAGCTGGGGCTGCCGCTGTCGTTCACCGAAGTCGTCGGGGAGTACCCTTCCCCGACCGTCCTTGTCGAAGGCGTGGATGTGATGGGCGGCGCGGGGGAGGAGCAAGCGGCGTGCCGGCTCGATCTTCCCACCCGTCAAGACATCCGTGCCGCATTGTGTGCCGCAATGGCCGACCGCGCGCCATCACGCCGCAGGGACTTCGGGGTCTCGGCCGTGCCCGCCGAGTCGCAGTGCGGCACGGGGCCTGGTGACGCGATCCGGGCTGATCGGCCGGAGCGCGCAGCTCAGCTGTCTGAAGGGCTGCGTCAGGTGCACCGCGGCGTGCTCCGGTATTTCGCCGCGACCGGGGGTGCTCCGGCGGCCGCAGATCTGGCGGCGGTGTCCCAGTCTGCCGGTTTGGATCCCGCTACGGCGCTGCAGGAGCTTGCCGCGGTTGATCTGGTGGCGGTCGATGGCGACGGACAGCTTGTCGCCGCATACCCCTTCTCCCCGTCCCCGACACAGCATGAGGTGCGGTGGGCCGAGGCCGGGGGCTACGCGATGTGCGCCATCGACGACGCCCTCGGCATGCCGTACATGCTGGGCGTGGACGCCACGATCAGTTCCATGGATCCGCAGACCGTGCAGCCGGTCACCGGCGGCGTCGCCGAGTTCATCCCCGCAACCACATTGTTGACAACCTGTTTCAGCGAACTCTGCCGGACATACAGATAGGCCCCCCGACGAAGATGATCAGCTGTCACCTTCCCCGCCCCGCTCGGCTCTGCGGACATGACGTACTCCTCCCTCGTGCGGACGCTCCCGGTGACGGTGACGATCAGGGTGGCCGGAGCTGTCCGAGGACAAGACAGGCCAGCACATGGACGAGCTCCTCGGCTGCCGGACCCGAGTCTCCGGACGTCGGGCTGGCAGCCGGGCGGGTTCCGGCGTCCGCATGACCGCGCGGTGCGGGTGCGAGTACCGACACGGCGCGGGTCCAGGCGGCCATGCCGGAGCGGGCCAGGACAGCCCAGCCATGCCGCCAGCCGGCCTCGCGGCCCTCGAAGACCGCGGCCCGCAGATCCTCATAACGCCTGGTGACCGTTTGCGCGTCGGCCGCCTTCTCACTTGCGGCGCTGTAAGTTCTCCTCCTGACTGTGGGCCTCGCGCCTGCGGGCCAGCGCCCGCTCGATCGAGCGTGGATGCACCACCAGAGCGAACTCCTCGGCCACCATGGCCGCCAACGCCCGCGCTTTGAGCGTGGGATCGGCCGCGAGCAGGACCTCGATGTGCAGCATGACCGGTTCGGTGAGCTTGCGCGGCCCCTTCGGGCCGGGCTTGCCCGGCACCAGAGCCGCCGGACCGCCCACGTCCAGCGCGGCAGCGATCGCATAGAAACTCTGCCGGCAGAACCCGAACGCAGCCGCCGCCCGAGACACCGGCACCTTGTCCACCCGCACTCGGCGCACCATCTCGTACTTCACCTGCACCAGATCGTGCGGATCCAGGAACGAAGACACAGCGAACGCGGCATCGGCCACCGCCCCGGGGCGCGGATTGAGCGTTCGCGACGCACTCAAAGCCCGCGCTTTCATCGTCCTGCCCGTCGCTGCTGCCACGTCCGTCGCCTCCTCGAAGCCCTGTCACCAGGATTCCGACGCGATCGGATGCTGCCAAGAGGACGACGAGGGCCTGAAGAAGCAGACACAGCAGCTCAGTACGCAGATCACGTGCCCGCGTGCGCCTCCTCCGCACACTGAGCGCCCCTGGCAGCGGCGTGGTCGTCCCGACACTCACGGCGTCGACCTCCCGACACCCGTACCCCGCCCGCCCAGACCGTGTTCGCGTAGCCGGTCAACGAGCTCGGCGAGCTCGACCAGGTCCTCGGTGCGAAACGGGCAACCTCCCTCGGCCGCGACCACGAACGGATCCACCGGCGCCTCATCCGTCCACTCCGTGGGAATCTTCGACCGGCCGCCCGCCTCGTCGAAGTAGTACACCCGGTCCCCACGCCAGCACTGACGACGCTCGATGAACTCCAACTCCCGCCCGAACAGCGGATGGAAGGGATGCGTTACCCGCACCCGGCCTCCGCCCCCAGAATCGGAAACACCAGCAGTCGACGGATCACGCCAACGCCTACAGCGAGTCGAACTTCAAGACCCTGAAGTACTGCCCGGCATTCCCCGGGTCCTTCGGCTCCCTCACCGAGGCCCGCGCGTTCTGCACGGACTTCTTCACCACCTACAACGGCCACCACCGGCACAGCGGCATAGGACTGTTCCCCCCCCGGTCCACACCGGCCAGACGGAACAGACCCACGCCCACCGCACCGTCGTTCTCCACGCCGCACACTCAGCACACCCCGAGCGATTCCGACGAGGCATCCCCCAGCCACCCGGCCCTCCGAAACCCTCCTGGATCAACAAGCCCGCAGAGCAGGCCGAGGAAACAGAACCCGCAACAAGCTAATAACCCCAACCTACCGGCTCAAACAGGTTGACAGGTTCCGTCTGCCCGGTCTGGTGGTGGACCTCGACGCCACCTTGGTCACCTGCCACTCGGAGAAGGAACAGTCCGCGTCGACCTACAAAGGCGGCTTCGGGTTCCACCCGCTGCTGGGCTTCCCCGCCAACACCGGAGAAGCCCTGGCCGGGCGGCTGCGTCCCGGCAACGCCGGAGCGAACACCGCCGGCGATCACATCGCCGTGCTCGACGACGCGCTCGCCCAGCTTCCCGACGCCCACCGCTATGGCACCGACCTCCTCATCCGCGCCGACAGCGCCGGGTCCGCGAAACCCTTCCTCGCCCATATCCGGAGCCTGCGCGAGCAGGGAATCCGCACGTTCTTCTCCGTCGGCACCGCCGTCACCGAACCGGTCCGCCGCGCGATCCGCACGGTCCCCGCCCAGCTGTGGCATCCCGCCCTGAACCAGGACGGTTCCCTGCGGCCCGGGGCCGAGGTCGCGGAGCTGACCGGGATGGCCGGCCTGACCGGCTGCCCGGACGGCACTCGGATGATCGTCCGGCGCGAACGTCCGCATCCCGGCGCCCAACTGTCGTTGTTCGACGTCGACGAGGGCCTGCGGCACCAGGTCTTCCTCACCGACACCCCCTATGCTGGAGGCGGCTCCGCCCAGTTCCTGGAGGTCCGCCACCGCGGCCATGCCACCGTCGAGGACCGCATCCGCTGCAGCAAGGACACCGGCTTCGGACGATTCCCCTCCCGGCACTTCGGCATCAACTCCGCCTGGCTGGAACTATCGCTGACCGCAATCGACCTGCTCGCCTGGACCCGTCTCCTGCTGCTGGACGGCGACCTCGCCGCCGCCGAGCCCAAGAAGCTCCGCTACCGGCTCCTGCACGTCGCCGCCCGCCTCACCCACGGAGGCCGCCAACTGCACCTGCGGATCTCCGCGGCCTGGCCCTAGAGACACGAACTCACTGCGGCTTTCCACCGCCTCGCCGCCCTGCCCCGACCAGCCCTCTGAGCACCCGGTCCCGTCCCCCACCACCCGAAAGACCTCAGCCACCGTATCCCCTCACTCCGGAGCAGGACACGCTGTGACCGACCAAGCAGCCGCCGCACGCGGCCCGATGCCCGTCCACTACCACCAGTTCCAGATCAGTGACCTGGAAGGGCCGCTCGGCCCTGACCTGCCCTCAGACACCAATGGTCTGGTGGGAGTGGAGGACGGCGTGGCCCACGTCCTCACCGGCATCCACACCGGCACCGTGGACGTGGAGGTCACCCTCCATCCTCACGAACCCGTTCCTGTGGAGGGCCCGTGGGAGGACGTCGTGGAGTTTTCCGCTCACTCCGTCTCCGGGGAGTTGGCCGTGCACGCGCTGATGGCTGACCTGGAGGAGGAGTTCCCAGAACTGTCCTTCGCCGGCCCTGGGGACTATCGGATGCGCATCCATGCCCGCGGCCGTGACACGGTGATCGACCTGGCTCCGGACGATGTCACCGAGTGGTACCTGCTCCAGGTCTGGCCGGCGGCTCCCCAGCCGGCGAGAGCACTCCGGAGCACCAGCGGCTACGGGGCCGCCCAGCGAGCGTCAGCCACCGACGCGCCCCGCGCGAGCGGGGGCGGAGTCGGGGGCGAGCCGGAGGACGACCCCGGGGGGATCCGGGCACGTGCCGCTCGCCTGCGCCGCAGCGGCGAGGCCTGAACGTCCGGCATCCCTGGGCGGAGCCCACCGCACCCCGGCGGGCTCCGCCCAGAACCCGGCGTGCAACAGCTCGTCGTCGGAGATGTGTTGGGCGCTTGCGTGCTGCCCGGCGAGTAGGACATCGGGACGTAGGAGGGCCTGGCGGACCTGATCAAGGACGAAGGCGTCCAGGACGTCGCCGACCTCGCGGTGGTTGCCGTAGGCCGTGGCGGTATCGATGTGCTGGTAGCCGAGGCCGAGTGCGGTGGACACTGCCGTGTAGGCGGCCTCGCCTTTCAGGCGCCAGGTCCCGAAGCCACCATCGGCATGGTCCCGCCGGGGCGCAGGCCCACCGCGGGGACGGCGGGCACCCGGCTGCCACTCATGCCGTCTTTCCGGTGAGCCGGTGGTGGACGTCCAGGGTCAGACGCAGGGCATCAAGGGCGCTCGTGGGGGCGATGCGGTTCTCGCTCCGGCCGGCCAGGACGTCCAGGACGTGGCCGATCATCGCCGCGTACGGGCTGGTGTCCGCCAAGTCAACGGGCTTCTCGCCGTCCAGGGTGTAGGCGGTCAGGGAGCCGGCGCCAGGGCCGTTGAAGTCGGTGCTCATGGTGTGTTCCAGGACCGCGCCGGTGAAGGTGGCGCGGTAGCCGCCGCGCATCCCGTACGGCTTCGGCATCAGCGAGGAGGACGTGCACCGGGCGCCGGCGTCGCGGTAGCCGAGGACGACGTCGGCCGCCGAGCCGCGGCCGCCGGGGCCCTCGGTGCCGGCGACATGGACGGCGTCGGGGGCGCCCAGCAGGCTGGTGACCAGGTCGAAGTCGGCGTGCATCATATCCAGCGCGAGCGAGTCCAGGCCGAGCTGGTAGCCCTCCCACATAAGGGCGGTGCGCCCTTCGACTTCGAGGTGCTTGAGCCGGCCGTACCGCTGGTCGGCCACGGCCTGGTGCAGGTGCTCATTGGCGGGGCTGAAGCGGGAGAACATGTCGACGAACGCGTGCCGGCCGGTAGCGGTGGCGGTGTCGATAACGCGCTGGGCGTCGTCGAGGGTGGTGGCCAGCGGCAGCTCGACCAGGACGTCCTTGCCCGCTTCCATGACCCGCACCGCCACGTCGGCGTGCAAGGGGGTGGGCAGGCAGACGTCCACCAGGTCCACCGACGGATCGGTGATCAGGGCGTCCAGGTCGGTGGTGGTGGCGAAGCCGAACTTGTCTGCGATGTTCTTCAGCTTCTCGGGGGTGCGGCCGAAGACGACGACTTCGTTGATGTCGGGCCGGGCGGCGTAGACGGCGGCGTGGGCCTGGCCGAAGCCGGTACCGAGCAGGGCGATCTTCATACGGGGTCAGCTCCTCGGAGGATGTCCGGGCAAGGCGGGGGAGTCATACAGGCGCTCCCGTCCCCGCGGGTGGGGAGGATCAGGCGCCCTGCGGGTGGGCGGGCCGGGAGAAGAGGCCGAAGCGGTTGCCGTGCGGGTCGGTGAGGCGGGCGAAGACCAGGCCGTCCGGGTTGGACTCGGGGCCCCGCTTGATGCCCGCGCCGCTGTCCACGGCCGCGGTGGTGGTGGCGGGGACGTCGGTCACGAGGATGCAGGGCATCGCGTAGTCGGCCCCGCCCGCCTGGCCGCTGTGGTCGTAGAGGCCGCCGGCGGGCCAGTCGCCGCCGGTGAAGACGCTGTAGTACGGCTTGCCGTCCGCGGTGGGGTCCTTCTCGAATCGCCAGCCAAACGCCGCCTCGTAGAAGCCGGTGGTGGCCTCGAAGTCGGTGGTGCCGATCTCGAACCAGGCCATCGAGCCGGGCTGCGGTGTGAAGGACGCCTGCTGCATGTGCTCCTCGGTCGCCTCGGCCCGCTCGGTGAAGTCGGCGGAGGTGGTGCGCGAGAACAGGGAGAAGGTGTTCCCTTGCGGGTCGGCGAGGCGGGCGAAGACGGTCACCTCACCGACCTGGGTGACAGGGACGAGGACCTGGGCGCCCAGCTTGGCCAGGCGGTCCACGTCATCGTGAACGTCGGCGGAGAGCACGCTGAGGTTGATGACCTCGCCGCCGGTGTCGCCCTGCTGGATCGCGCCCATCGGCCAGGGGGCGCCGGGGGCCATGATGCGGGTGTAGGTGCGGCCGTCGACCGAGGAGTCCGTATCGACCTCGAAGGTCCAGCCCAGCAGCGGCCCGTAGAAGTCCTGCACCGGCTTGGGGTCGGCGGTACCGATCTCGAACCAGACGACGGAACCGGGAGCCATGAAGCTCATCAGAGGATGTCCTTTCCTCGGCCGGTGGTGACCACCGGGCCTGAACGGGTGGGGTGCGGTGGTGTGACGAGCCTGTCGCAGCCCATCGGGCCGTGCCCTCTTCGGCTGGACCGGCCGGGTGAGTGCGGCGGCGCGGTCAGGAGGCGTGCACGGGCTCGCGTTCCTCCGGCGCCACACCGGTGGCGGGCGGCTTGGCCGGGGTGCGGCGCGGCAGGGTGAACAGGAGGGCGAACGCGGTGAGGAAGGCGGCGGCGACGTACCAGAGAGAGCCGTTGAACGCCTGGGGCATCGCATGGGCCTGCGAGCCCGGGTCGCCGGAGCCGAGGTGGCCGAAGAAGATGACGGACGAGAGCGCGACGCCGACGGCCTGGCCGAGCTGCGTGGTGGTGTTCGTCAGACCGGACGCGGACCCGGCGTGTTCGTGGGGCACCTCGGAGAGAATCAGGTCGGTCAGCGGAGCGATGATCAACCCCATGCCCAGACCCATCGGCACCAGCGGCAGCATCGTCTGCCACAGCGCGATGTCCGCCCCGTAGCGGTGGGCCAGCAGGCCGAAGCCCGCCATCCCGGCCGCGGCCAGCAGAGCACCGCCCTGCAGGACCACCCGCCCGAACCGGGGTACCAGCACCTGCATGGACAGTCCGGCCCCGGCCATCATCGCCGCCGACAAGGGCATCCCCGACAGCCCGGCCTTCAGCGGCGACCAGCCCAGCCCGATCTGCAGATACAGCGTCCACGCCAGGAAGAACACGCCCGAGGCCAGCCCGAACAGCAGCTGCACCCCCTGCCCGCCGGCGAAGCTGCGCCGCTCGAACAGCGACAGCACCACCAGCGGCGAACCACCCCGGGCCAGCAGACGCCGCTCCCAGGCCACGAACAGCACGAGCACGGGCACCGAACCGATCATCGACAGCCACGTCCAGGCCGGCCAGCCCAGCTCACGGCCCTGGGTCAGCGGCAGGACCAGCATCAACAGGCCCACCGTCGCCAGCACCACACCGGTCACATCCAGCTTCGCTGCCTTCTCCGCCTTCGACTCGCGGATCAACACCGCTCCCGCGATCAGTCCGGCGACGCCGAGGGGCAGGTTGACCAGGAAGATCGGCCGCCACTCCAGGCCGAAGAGGTTCCACTCCACCAGCAGGGCGCCGACCAGGGGTCCGGCCAGAGTGCCGAGCGCCATCACCGAGCCGTAGATCCCGAAGACCTTGCCGCGCTCGCGTTCGGGGAAGGTGACGTGGATGATCGACAGGACCTGCGGCACCATCAGCGCGGCCATCGCGCCCTGCGCGACCCGCCCCGCCAGCAGCACCTCGGGGCCACTCGCGATCCCGCACACCAGCGACGTCACGGTGAATCCGGCCACACCGGCCATGAAGACCCGCTTGCGGCCGAAGAGGTCCCCGAGCCGCCCACCGGTGATCAGGCCGAGTGCGAACGCCAGCGCGTACCCGCCGGTGATCCACTGCACCTGCGCCGTCGAGGCCCCGGTCTCGGCTTGGATGTCAGGAATCGCGATGTGCACCACGGTCACATCCACCGCGTCCATGAACGCCGCGACCAGCACCACGGCCAGGGCCGCCCACCGGCGCGGATCCACCTGCTTCACAGAGAAATGGGAGGTTTTGTTCTCACTCATGCCTCCACGCTAAGGGCCTTTTAGGACACCTGACGTCCTTGAAGTCAGGCACAGTAAACAACATGACGACCGACATGCCTGCCCGAATGCTGCGCCTGCTGTCCCTGCTGCAGACCCGCCGCGAATGGTCGGGCACCGAACTCGCCGACCGGCTCGGCGTCACCGGCCGCACCGTCCGCCGCGACATCGACCGCCTGCGCGAACTCGGCTACCCCGTCGAAGGCACCACCGGCCACGCCGGCGGCTACCGCCTCGCCTCCGGCACCGACATGCCGCCCCTCCTCCTCGACGACGACGAAGCCGTCGCCATCGCGGTCGCACTGCGCACCGCCGCGGGCGGTCTCACCGGTATGGAGGAAACCTCCCTGCGCGCCCTCGCGAAACTGGAACAGGTCCTGCCCCAGCGCCTGCGCGGCCAGGTCACGGCCCTGCAGGACGCCACTGTCACCATCACCTGGGAATCCCGAGGCCCGCGGGTCGAACCCGCCGTGCTCACCGCGCTCGCCGCCGCCTGCCGCGACCACGAGATCATCACCTTCGACTACACCACCCGCACCCGCGACCACGCCCCGCGCCGCGTCGAACCAGCCCACCTCGTCGCCTCCGGCGGCCTGTGGTACCTCCTCGCTCACGACACCGGCAAGGACGACTGGCGCATCTACCGCCTCGACCGGATCACGCATCCCGCCCCCACCGGGCGCCGCGTCCCCGCGCGCACCGTGCCCGGCGGCGACCCCGCCGCCTACGTCACCTCCAAGATCGCCACCGCACCGGTCCGCCACCGCGCCCTCGCCACTGTCCGGGCCTCCGCGGACACAATCCGCAAACGGACGTGGGCCCTCGCCGACCGCATCCAGCCCCTCGACGCGCACACCTGCACCGTCGACGCCTCCGACAACCACCTCTCCCGCATCACCCAGACCCTCGCAGTCCTCGACGTCGACTACACCCTCGACGCCGACCCCGCGGTCCACGACCACCTCCGCACCACCGCACTACGCACCCTGCACGCCACCGCGCCCTGACCCCGGCCCCGGCCCTGGCCCCGCGGAGAGCAAAGCACCCACCAACGACTCAGGTCCGGCACGGCCGGCAGCCGCCGCCCTCGTCGTCCTCGATGGCGTCGGGGTCGCGAAAGGGAGTGTCATGATTCATGACACTCCCCGCGCCTCTACCGTCCAGCCCGACAGGCGATCACGGGAGCATGCAGAAGGGACTGTTCAGTGGGGCGGGATCTGGGCTTGGACGGGGTGGTGGAGCACTTCACCCTGTCCGACGACGAGGCGGTCTGGTTACGGAACAAGACCGCGAGCACGAGGCTGGGCTTCGTTATCTGGAGTCGTTGAACGCCTGTCCATGACGTGTAGCACGTACGGGTAAAGGGCACTTCCTCCCGTCCTGGGATGGGATTACCTGCTGTCATCCACCACGGATGAGCGGGAGGTTCCATGCGTGTGCAGCGTGTAGTGATGCCGGACTCGGAAGCCGAGTCCTGGACGGTGCTCGGGGACGACCAGGTGCCGGTCGGGCCGATCGAGCGCTACCTGGCCTACCTGGCGGCGATCGAGCGGTCGCCGAACACGGTGAAGGCGTACGCCCACGATCTGAAGGACTGGTTCGGCTACCTGGTCGGCAGGGGGTTGGACTGGCAGGTGGTGACCCTGGAGGACGTCGCGGGGTTCATCTCCTGGTTGCGGCTGCCACCGCAGGCCCGGAACGGGAAGGTCGCGCTGCTGCCGTCGGTGGGGCACTACTGCACGGAGTCCAGCGTGAACCGCAAGTTGGCTGCGCTGGCCTCATTCTGCGAGTTCCATGCCCGGCACGGCGTCGCGCTCGGGTGGCGGATGCTCGCCGAACGCGCCCCAGACAGCGCCACCGCCGACTACCTGCACGAAGTCTTCGAGCCGACCGCCCGCGCCATCGACGGCCTGGAAAAGGCCCTCGAGGCCCTCGGCCTCCTCGACGAGGCCCTCGAACTCGACCTCCGCCGGCCCCAGGACTACTTCGGACGCGTCTGGAGCACCGCATTCCGAGCCCAGGAACTCGCCCTCCACGACAGTGCCGACCGGCTGGATCGTCGCGTTGGGTGAGATGCGGTGCGATCAAAGTTACGGATTTCGCTTACAGGGTCGAATGTTTGTGGATAGTTTGTGGTCGCCTCGCGTGGGGAGCGTGGGCGACTGCGGCATGCGTGAGTGACGGAACCCGGGGGGCACGTGCTTATGCACGACGAACGTTTCGCTTTGCGCTGGTCGGTGCGGTGGCACGCCTGGACGGTCGGGGTGCTGACCCTGGTGCTGACGGTCGGCACGGTGTCGGCCGAGGCAGCACCCCCGCCGTCCCCCCGAGCCGCTGTGGCGCTTCCCGCACCCGTGCCCAAGGCGGTGACTGCGCAGCCAGCTCCCGTACGGCACAAGGGCGAGGCTCTCGCCGGGGGTGAAAAGGGGGCGGCGACGTCGAACGCGGCGGTGTATGCCTACGATGCGGCCGGCCGGCTGGTCGGCGTCACCGACCCGGAGGGTGAGACCGCGCGCTACCGCTACGACGCGGCGGGTAACCGGTTGAGTGTCGAGCGGTTCGCCTCTCGCCAGTTGTCGATCCTCTCGACGGTGCCCGCTCGTGCGTCGGCCGGTGCGAAGGTGACGCTGTCGGGCACCGGCTTCGCGTCGACGGCCGGGGGCAACGTGGTCTCCTTCGGCGCGAAGACGGCTGCGGTGGTGTCGGCGTCGGCGACGCGCGTGGTGGTCACGGTCCCGCCGGGAGCGGCCAGCGGGAAGATCTCTTTGACGGCCGGCGGGACGACGGCACAGTCGGCGGAGTCGTTCGAGCTCGCCCCGAGTGCCCCGAGGATCACCGGCGTCGCCCCGGCGGCCGGGGCGGCCGGCACCCAAGTGGTGTTGTCCGGCACGGACTTCGCCCCGGTGTTCACGGACAACGTGGTGCGCTTCAACGGGGTGGTGGCCGAGGTCGCCGGCCGGTCCGCGTCCGCGCTGACGGTGAAGGTCCCGCAGGGGGCGACGAGCGGGCGGCTGGAGGTGGAGACACCGCAGGGCCGCTCGGCCGCGGCGGATGATTTCACCGTGCCGTCGAGCGATGGCGGGTCGGATTTCGAGACCAGTGTGCGGACGTCGGTGACCGACGCGAGCCCGCCCTCGGTCGCGGTGACGCGCGCGGGCAAGCGGGCCCAGGTCCTCTTCGACGCGGAACGCGGGGAGGACATCAGCTTCGGGTTCACCGGTTCGACGTTCACCTCCCGGGTGGGTCTGCGGTTGATCGACCCGCAGGGCCGTCAGGTGGGCGACGGGGCCGGCCTGATCTACCCCAAGGACAGCTGGGACGTGCGGAATCTGCCCGAGTCCGGTACGTACTCGTTGATCCTGGCGCCCAGCGCGGGTGACGTGGGGGTGGTGACAGCCACGCTGTCGAACCCGGTCGGCGGGCGCCTGGATGTCACCGCGGCGCCGCTGGAGACGGCCGTGGCACGGGCCGGGCAGGACGGGCGGTGGACGGTCAGCGCCGAGAAGGGGCAGTCGCTGAGCCTGGGAGTGGACTCCGCGAAGATGGACACCTACGTACGGGGCCACCTCTACCTGCCCGACGGTACGCGCGGCGAGGCGATCAGCATCGCGTACAAGGGCACGGGCTCGCTGGACATCGACGCGCTGCCGCAGACGGGTGAGTACGAACTGGTCCTGAACACTGACGGGGCCGGCACCGGCACGCTGCGGGTCGCGGCGTCGCATTACGCGGAGGGGGGTCGGCTCGATCCGGCCGGGCCGGCCGCGGATCTCGCGATCAGCCGGCTGGGGCAGGACGGGGTGGCCACCTTCGCCGGGGAGCAGGGTAAACGGGTCTCGATCGGGGTGAGTTCGGGCGTCTCGGATGCCTCCGCGTCGGTGCGGGTGCGTGCTCCGGACGGGAGCGAGCTGGGCTCCTTCGGGTCCTCGCCCGGCCTGAGCACCGAGTGGGACAGTGAGGAGCTGCCGGCTACCGGTACCTACACGCTGGCCGTGGAGCCCTCGCGCGAGGGCGCGGCGCGGCTCAAACTGACCTTGTCACGGCCGGTGGCGCTGGCCGAGCTGTCCCGGACCGGCGCTGGCGCCAAGGCGCAGATCAGCCGGGTCGGCCAGAACGCCGAATCCTCCTTCCCGGCGGTGGCCGGCGAGGATCTGACGCTGGGTGTCTCAGCGAACAGCGTGGCGTCCAGCAGCTCGGTGAGCGTGATCGCGCCCTCCGGCAAGCGGGTGCTGGACAACGACTCGGTCTCGGCGGGGCGCTCCGGGTCGTTCGTGCTGGCGGACCTGCCGGAAGCGGGCGTTTACCGGGTCGTCGTGGACCCCTCCGGGGGGTGCCCCTATGTCTTTCGTCAACCCCGAGCTGCCTGTCTTGTGATGATTCGTCCATGTCGGGTTCATGCGGCGAGTTCGACGTTCTTGGCGGTGCGGGGTTCGTAGAAGGTGCCGTTGCGGAG
>NZ_JAYMZR010000025.1:0-74479 GCF_035828615.1 Streptomyces sp. H27-D2
GGTCGGGGGAGCGGTGGGCGAGGGCGGGTTGGGTCAGTGGCGGGACGGGGGCGGGAGGGCGGTCGGGTCGGGCGGTAGCAGCGCCACCACCGGCAGGTCGAGCCGGACTTCGGTGCCGGACGCGGTGCGGCCCTTGCCGATCCGGATGCGCGCGCCGATGCCGGCCGCCCGCTCGACCATGCCGACCAGGCCGAAGTGGCCGGCCTTGCGGAGTGCGTCGAGGGTGGTGCCGGGCGGCAGGCCGCGGCCGTTGTCGAGGACGCCGATCCGCAGCGATCCGTCCACGATCCCGGCTTCGACGCTCACCTCGGTGGCGCGTCCGTGCCGGTGCGCGTTCTCCAGCGCCTCGGTCGCGACGGTCAGCAGATGGCGGGCGACGGCATGCGGCACGGGCGGGACGGCGGAGCTGCCCACGAACTTCACGGCGGCCGGGATTCCCGTCGTACGGGAGAAGTCGGCCACCCGGGCCGAGAGTTCGTCGACGACCTGGACCCCGGTGGTGTCCAGGTCGCCCTCGCGCCGCAGGTCGGAGAGGAGTTCGCGGGATTCGGCGGCGGCCCGGCGGGCGGAGCGGGCGACCAGCTCGGCCTGGTCCCTGACCGTGACCGGGTCCATCCGGCCGGCCGAGGTCGCGAGGCCGTCCGCGGCCATCGCCAGGCCGTGCAGGGTCTTGGCCACCGAGTCGTGCATCTCGCGGGCGAGCCGCGCGCGCTCGCCGCCGACGGCCTCGGTGACGGCGAGCCGGGCGCGGGTCTCGGTGAGCGCCTGGGTGGCGGTGCCGAAGCCGAGCATCAGATTGCGCAGCGTCACGCCGACGGCTCCGGCGACGATGCACAGCCCCGGCAGCAGGGAGGCGTTGGCGAAGGTCGCCTCCAGGTCGGAGTCGGCTCCGTACGCCATCAGCAGCACGACGGATTCCAGGCAGGCGAAGAAGGCGGCGCCGCGCCAGCTGTAGACGAGTCCGGCCAGCAGCGGGGTGCAGACGGTGACGTAGCCGAGGGTGTTCTCCGGTCCGGCGGCGAACAGCAGCAGCGCTCCGAAGAGGCTGTCGACGGCCAGCAGTACGGGGTGCCGCAGCAGCAGCGGGCCGAAGCGTTCCCAGTCCCGGAAGAGCAGGTACGACCCCATGAAGGTGACCAGCACGGCCGCTCCGACCAACTGGGCCGCGAGGCCGTCGGCGGCGCGGGTGAGCGCGAGCGGGGCGGACAGCGCGATCATCGCCAGCCGGAAGCCGAACACCTGGCGGCACATCGCTTGGAGCGCGCTGACCTGGATGTTCAGTGTGGGGACCCAGTCCAGGGCGGACAGCGGGCCGGACCCGTCGCCGGAGCCGATGCCGGCCGGCCGCGGCCGGCGGCGGGGCGCCCGGGTGGGTCCGGAGGGGACGCCGGACGGGAATCCTGCCGGGCCGACGGCTGCCCGGCGGACCGCCCAGCGGAGCTTGGATGTGGGCATGCGGCCTCATTCCCCCCCGATGGAGCCGAAGTCGGAGCCGGAGCCGAGGAAGATGCTGGCGATCAGCAGGATCATGGTGGCCGGGACCATCAGCGTGGTGATGACGCTGGTCGCCTTCGGCACCGCCTTCGCGGCGCGGCGGCGGGCGTTCTGGGCGTCCATCCGGCGCATGTCGTTGGCGATCTGGATGAGGGTGTCGACGATCGGGGCGCCGAGGTCCTCGCCCTGCTGGAGCGCGGTGACGAACTGCGCGACCTGCTCCGAGTCATTGCGCCTGCGCAGTTGCTCGAACGCCTGGCGGCGAGCGACGCCCATGTCCATCTGGCGCAGGGTGATGCGCAGTTCGTCGGCCCACGGGCCCTCGTACTTGGACGCCACCCGGTCCAGCGCCTCGCGGAAGCCGAGCCCCGCGCCCACGACGACGGCGAGGACGTCGAGGAAGTCCGGGAGGGTCCGCTCGATGACCTCCTTGCGCTGCCGGACCGCGGACCAGATGCCGACCTCCACCCAGAAGAAGCCGAAGGCCGCGAGGACCAGCGCGAGCAGGATCTGTTCGCGCACCAGCATGGTGAAGGCGCCGAAGAAGCCGATGAAGCCGTAGACCGCGCGGCGGGCGGCGTAGCGGTCGATGGTCAGGCCGCCCGGGTTCCCGGCCATGTCGATCCTGCGGCGGGTCTTGTTGACCTGTTTGGGGCCCATCATCCGCAGCACCATGGGGGCGTAGCGGATGCCTATCCGGTCGACGGCCGATCCCATGGCGTTCGTACGGCTGGCGCCGACTTCGAGGGCGACGCTGAGGTCGCCGGGGAGTTTCGCGTCGGCGCGGTACATCCGGATGCCGTAGAACACGCCCGCGGTGCACAGTCCGATCACGGCTGCCAGCAGCAGTCCCATGTGCGCTCCTCTCTCTTTTCTGGGGGTACGGGTTCTGTGGGTACGGGTGATGTGGGGTACGGGATCGGGCTCGGCGGCGGGGTCGGGGTCGGGCGGCGGTCAGACGTCGATCTTGGACATGCGGCGGATGATGATGAGGCCGAGCGCGTACAGCCCCAGCGACACGACCACCGCGGCCTGCCCCATGAACGTCGAGGTCATCCGGTCGATGGCGCCCGGCAGGACCTTGTCGGTCAGCAGCATCGCGCCGACGCCCATCACGGGGACCGCGTAGGCGGTCATGTTGACCTGGGACAGCTGGGTGCGTACCTCGCGCCGGGTCTCCTTGCGTTCCTCCAGCGTCTCGGTGAGGTTGCGCAGCGAGCCGACCACGGCGCCGCCCGCCCGGCTGGACAGCACCAGGGTGGTGACCAGGACGATCAGTTCGCGGGAGGGCAGCCGGTCCTGGAGCTCGCCCAGCGCCTCGTCGATGGAGTGGCCCACGGCGAGGGCGTCTGCGACCTTGGAGAGCTCCTCGCCGGCCGGGGCCTCCAGTTCCTCGGCCGCCATGCTCAGCGCGGTGCGCAGCGCCAGTCCGGCCTGGGTCGCGTTGGCGAGGATCCGGGACAGTTCGGGGAGTTGGTTGATGAACTTCTCGATGCGCTTCTGCCGCTGCCAGCTGAGGAACGAGAAGGCCGTCCAGAGGCCGACGAGGCCGAAGATCGGTCCGAAGAACGCGGCGAGCAGGGACTGCGCGATCAGCCACAGTCCGGCGATCAGCGCCACCATGTAGACGAAGAACTCACCAGGGGTCAGGTCCAGTCCGGTGGCCGACAGCCGCACTTCGATCTTCTTGCCGAGGCCGGTCCCGCGCAGCCGCCGGTCGAATCCGGCGAAGCGCCTGCGCCGGCCGCCGGCCATGGTGATGTGGCCGGTCGACGACAGCCGGTCGACCAGCGCGGCGCGCTGCGCCTTGCCCGAGGAGTAGACATGGACGCCGCAGACCCCCAGCACGCAGCACAGGAGCGTGACGCCGATCGTCAGCAGTGCGAGATTGTCCATAGCGGGCTACCTACTTGGCCTCTCGGGTGGCGAGCTGGTCTTCGGACGTCGCGACGCCGTAGGCCTGCGGGATCGGCTGGCCTGCCATGTAGAGGCGGTCGGCGACGCGGCGCGGGAGCGGGTGGTACGCGAACTCGCCGTGCACCACGCCGTCCGCGGTCATCGGCCGGGCGTTGAAGCGGCAGACGGTGGCGAGCCGGAAGTCCTCGCGGCCGTGCGAGTCGAGGATGGCGATCTCGCCGATCTTGCGGGAGCCGTCGGCGTTGCGGGTGAGCTGGACGATGACGTCCAGCGCGCTGTTGATCTGGTCCCTGAGCGCTTCGAAGGGGATCTTCACCTCCGACATGGAGGCGAGGGTCTGCAGGCGCATCAGCGCGTCCTCGGCGTTGTTGGCGTGCACGGTCGCCAGCGAGCCGTCGTGGCCTGTGGACATCGCCTGGAGCATGTCGAGGGTCTCGCCGCCGCGGACCTCACCGACGATGATGCGGTCGGGGCGCATCCGCAGTGAGTTGCGGACCAGGTCGCGGATGGTGATCTGGCCCTTGCCCTCGACGTTCGGGGGGCGGGTCTCCAGCCGGATGACGTGCGCCTGCTGGAGCTGGAGTTCGGCCGCGTCCTCGACGGTGATGATGCGCTCGCCCTCGGGGATCAGTCCGGAGAGCGCGTTGAGCAGGGTCGTCTTGCCGGAGCCGGTGGCGCCGGAGACGATGACGTTGAACTTGGCCTGCACGAGGCCGGAGAGCAGCAGCAGCATCTGTTCGTCGAGCGAGCCGAGGCCGATCATCTCGCGCAGCGTGTAGGAGCGGGGGAAGCGGCGGATGGTGAGCGTCGCGCCGGACAGCGACAGCGGCGGGATGATCACGTTGACGCGCTCGCCGGACGGCAGTCGCGCGTCGACCATCGGATTCGACTCGTCCACCCGCCGGTTGACGGTGGACACGATGCGCTCGATGGTCTGCATCAGCTGCTCGTTGGAGGCGAAGCGCATGGGCAGCAGCTCGACCCGGCCGGCCCGTTCGACGAAGATCTGGTCGGGTCCGTTCACCATGATCTCGGTGATGGACGCGTCCTCCAGCAGCGGTTCCAGGACGCCGAGGCCGAGGGCTTCGTCCACGACCCGGCGGATCAGCTGGGAGCGCTCGACGGTGGAGAGGACCGGGCCCTCACGGCTGATGATGTGCCCGAGCACGCGCTCCAGCCGGGCCCGCCGCTCGCCGGCGGCGAGCGAGGACATCTCCGCGAGGTCGATCTCCTCCAGCAGCTTGGAGCGGTAGGCGGCGACCAGATGGCCGTCCTCCCGTGCCCCGTTGTGCTCCTCGGGGGCGGTGATGCGTGCCCTCAGGCTCATGGATCCGTGCTCCTCAGGCTCTTGCTTCCGGTGGGGGCGCTCGCTCCCGGGGAGGCTCGGCTTCCGGTGGAGGCTCTCGCTTCCGGCGGATGCCTTGCTTCCGGTGGGTCAGTCGCGGGGCATGGTGGCGGTCTTGCGCACCGTCCCGAAGTCGCCGTCGTCGAAGCCGGGGATGATCGACGGGATGTCGATCTCGGCGGTCCAGGTCGCCTCGTCATAGGCCGCGGCGCCGGCCCGGATGTCGGTGCCGCCGCGCAGCCACTCGCTCACCGATGCCTTGCCCGCGGTCTCCGCGCTCGCCTCGGCGCGCTGCCGTGACTCGGTCCTGGCCGCGGCCCGCGCGGCGGTGCCCGCCTGCTGGGCCGTGTACGCCCCGAGGCCGAGCTGCACTCCGACGAGCGCGATGAGCATCAGGATCGGCAGGAAGCCGATGAGTTCGAGCGAGACCTGACCCCGCTCGCCGCGCCGTTTCGCCCGCCCGCGTTCTCCGGTCATGGGTCATCCCTCCTTGGCTGCGCCGGCGTCGCCCGTGACGTCGCCCCACGGGAGATCGAAGCTCCCGGGGAACAGCACCGGGACCTTCAGCTTGACCTCGACCTTCCACAGGCCGTCCTCGGATTTCGGCCGGCTGACGCCCACGCCGTCCTTCCAGGACTCGGGCAGGTCCTCCAGCGCGGCCCGCTCGGCGTCGCCGTGCCGGTTGAAGCCGTCGGAGACGGCGGCCGCCCGCGCTGCCTCGTCCGCCGCGTTGCCCGCCAGCGTGTAGGTGTAGCCGACGAGCACGCACTGCCACAGCAGGACCAGCACCACGAAGATCAGCGGCAGCAGGCCGATGAACTCCATGGTGATCTGGCCGCTGTCGCCGAAGGGGCCGCGGCGGCGGACCCCCATCGAGCCGCGGTCGCTCACGAGCTTGCCGCCCTTGCCCTTCGGCGCGCCTTCCGCCGGCTTCACCAGCCCCAGCTCGCCGGCGAGGCTCCAGAGTGCCTGCTTGACCGTGCTCTTGCTGTCCAGGTCCTGCATCCGGCCGGCGTCCACCACCGCCTGGAGTTCCTTGAAGTTCGCCGGTACGGAGGACCGCGCGACCCGGGTGCCGGTGATCCGCTCGATCAGCGGCGGCTGGATCTCGGTGTTGCGCGTGTGGCGGTTCACCAGGGTGGTGGTCTCCTCGGCCTTGCGGATCTGGAGCCGGTCCCAGAGCCGTACGACGCGCTTGGCGGCCCGTACCGAGACCACGTCGGGGGTCGTCACCAGCAGGGCTATGTCCGCCATCTCGATGGCCGCCGCGTTGGCCCCGTTCATCTGGGTGCCGCAGTCGACGACGACGACTTCGTAGCGGTTGCGCAGCGCGCTGACGATCTGCCGCGAGGCCCGGTCGTTGACCTCTTCGCCGCGCTCCCCCTCGCTGGGCGCGAGCAGCAGGCCGAGGCCGGTGGCGTGGGTGAAGACGGCGTCCTGGAGCACCCGCGGCGAGATGTCCTGGATCCCGGACAGGTCGGCGATCGAGCGGCGGAACTGGACGTCCAGGTACGAGGCGATGTCGCCCGACTGGAGGTCCATGTCGACCAGCGCGACGCTCCGGCCCGAGGCCCGCGCCGCGAGCGCGAGCTGCACCGCGGTGACCGTGGCGCCGACGCCGCCCTTGGCGCCGGTGACGGTGACGACGGTGCCGCCGGGCCCTGAGGCGAGCTCCGGGCCGCTGCCCAGGTGCCGGCGTACCCCGATCGACCAGGAGGCCGCCGCCTGGACCCGGACGGCCAGTTCCTCGTACGAGAGCGGCAGCCCGATGAGGCCGCGGGCTCCGGAGTCCATGGCCGCCGCGAAGAGGCCGGGGGTGGCGTCGACGGTGATCAGCACGACCCCGACCGCGGGGAAGCGCAGGGCCACCTCCCGGATCAGCTCCAGAGCCGGCACCGGCCCGATCCGCTCGTGCACCAGGACGACCTCGGGCAGTTCCTCGACGCCCTCGCCCGCGAGCCGCGCGAGGGTGTCGAGCAGCGAGGTCGAGTCGCCCACCGGCAGCGCCGGCTCCGCGTCGGGGAGCTGGCTGAGCAGGGTGGTGATGGAACGGGCGGCGTCGGCGTCGCCGACGGCCGGGAGGATTCTGGTGGTCATCCGTTACCTCACTTGTCCCCTTCGAGGGTGTACGTGCGATCGCGCGGGCTGACCGTCGTGTCGGACCCCTGGGCGATGAGGGCGAGGCGGACGTGGGAGGCGAAGGACTCGGCGTACGCGACCCGCTGGGCGTCCTTGGTCTTGAGTCCGAAGGTGATCGGCACGGCTTCGGTGGCCTGCCGGGACCGGTCGTCCTTCTTGGGCTCCAGCGCGGTGAGCCGGCCGACGTCGATGACCCGGGCGTTGCTCACGATGATCTTGGATTGGGGTGCGTCGTTCTGGTCGCGTCCCTCGAAGGTCGCGTAGATGTTGACCCGGAAGCCGGGGCGGATCTTGCCCGCGACGCCGGTCGCCGCGTCGATCATGATGGCGATCTCCTGGTCGCCCTCCTCCAGCGCGGGGCGGTCGACGACCATGTCGCTCTGCAACAGCGAGCCCTTGCGCAGCGGGGTGATCGCGATCTTCCCGTTGAGGCTGCCGAGATCGGTGACGGCCGTCCTGGACAGCCAGCGCTTGGGGACCTTGATCTTCTGGAACTGGCCCGCGTCCAGGCCCTGATAGGCGGGTATATCTGACTTGAGGCGGTACGCCGTGGTCTCCGAGCCGACCTTCGAGTTCACGTCGCTGATCACCGAGAGCACTCCGGCGAACGCGCCGAAGGCGCAGAGGACCGAGAGGAGCAGCAGGATGATGCCACGGCGCTGGCGTGAGTTCATGGACGAACAACCTCGTTCAGGGACGTTGGCTTACCGGACAGTGAGCGGTGTCGAGTCGAGCTGGTCGGCGGGGCGCGGTGTCGTGTCGAGCGGGGCGGTGCCGGGCGGGGCGCTTGGTCGAGTCGTGCGGGGCGCTTCGTCGGTCGTACGGAGTGCTTCGTCGAGTTGTCCGGGCGGTCTCGTGCCCGGTCGTGCGCCGGTCGGCGGGTCCGGCTGGACCCGCGTCGCCCGCGCCGGCCGGCCTCACGTTCGTCAGCGGGCCGCACCGTTCGCCGGGATTCCCTGCTTCATGACGACACCCGGGTGAATTTGGTTCTCGGGAGGGGCCACCGGGGCGCAGCAGAACGCGCAGCGGTCACCGATGAGTTCGAGACCGCACCAGTGACACACCTCCCGGCGGACCGATGCGACGAGTTGGTACAGCACGGACACGTCCGGAATGGCGGCGGCGAATTCGATCAGTTTCGAGGTGCCCCACCAGCGGGTGGAGTCGCTGGGCAGCCGCGCCTCGGAAATCCCCCGCACCCGCCACGCGGGGGCGAGGGTGCCGGTGACCCAGTCGCTCTGCGACTGCCCCTTGGCCACGGTCATCCGGGTGCCGAACTCCGGTCCGCCGAGGGTCTCTTCCGTACCGATCCTGATCAGCTGCGGGACGGGCCCCGCGAGCACCCCGAACTGGGTTCCGGGCACCCAGGACTTCATGTGCGACTTGAGGCTCACCGCGACCCGGTCGAGCCTGGCGACGCTGTTGAGCAGGGCGCCCGCGTAGATGTAGTGCGAGAGCAGCCGGGCGGCCGAGGCCAGCACGCCGGGGCTGAAGTCGCAGACCGAGAGCTGCCGTAGCTGCCGGGCGAGCACGGCCACCGCGAGCGGCGGCAGGTCGAGCGGCAGCAGGGCTATCCGGTCGCTCTCCAGCACCGAGCGGACGGTGTGCAGCCGCCGGACGAAGGACGCCGGGACCGACGAGGGGTAGAGCACGATCAGATAGCCGTGCTGCTCCAGGAGCAGGGACGTCTCGGCGAGCGCGGTCTCCAGCGGCTGCGCGTCGGGTGAGCGGATCACCGCGGCGGTAGGCGTCTGCTGGTCAGGTGGTGGAAGGACCAGCTCCGGGCTGGTGACTGCGATCGCCGTCGGCACTGTGGTTCCCCGTTCACTCCGGCCCCAGAGAGACTCGGCGACCGCAGATCGACACTGCAATGCACTGCTTGCCCGGCAGCTTAGCCATCTCTTTCTGTGTGCACAGCAGCTATTGACCACCGGTTTTAATGATCTTGAAGGCCGTGCCGCCCTTTTTTCGACGGGCGCCGCGGAGGGCTGACGCATTCGAACACAGCACTTCGCCGGAGACCTACCGCCTCCACAGATGATTCACACCGGGCGTACTCCTGGCCCGCCGCCGTTGGTATTGACTTTTCCGCCAACACCTTTCACCGGTTGGATAGTTGCCGAATCAAGCAAGGGAAAGCGGTACCAGCGGTTCCGGTCCGCGTTCACCTTCACGGACAAGATCCTCCGGGTGGGCCCGGATTAGGGCCCCGGTAGGGCCCAGGGGCCCACGCCACACCCCCTCCCACCTGCATACGATCCGGGTCCGGTGGACAACCGGACGGACAACCGGACGGTCGTCTTCGCGCGGTGGGAGTGCGGCCGCGGTCACCGTCGCGCAAGCGCAGAGGAGCGTCGCATGGCTCAGGGAGGCGGCATACCGCCGTTCCTCGGACGGCACGGCCGACCGGACGCCCGGGGGGCGACGGACGCGCGGGGGGCGACGCACGACCGGGGGGCGACGGCCACCGAGTACCTCGGGATGATCGTGGTCGTCAGCGCGATCATCACCGCGGTCAGCGGGACCAGCGTCGGCCAGCAGATCGCGGACGAGATCAAGGCCCAGATCTGCAAGGTCGTCGGCGACGGCGACTGCGGCGCGGGCAAGCCCCGGGCGGGCGCCCCCAAGACCGACGCCGACTACGAACCTCCGCTCTGCAACACCGCGAACGTCAGCGACAAGGCCGGCGCGAAGGCCAAGGTGCTCTTCATCGAGTGGGGCGAGGAGTACGGCTTCCAGCAGCAGACCTTCAAGGCCCGCACGGACGTGAACGGCGACGGCAAGGTCGACGACAACGACGAGCTGGTCAACATGACGTTCACCGACGCGGCCTCCATCGCCGCGAAGAAGGACTGGAAGCCGGGCGCGAAGATCGGCAAGTTCGGCTCGGACAAGGTCGAGCTGGGCGCCGGCATCAAGGTGACCAACGGCGACACCTGGGTCTTCAAGAGCGAGGCGGAGGCCAAGAGCTTCCGCGACGACATCGAGAAGCTCAAGACCTATGAGCTCACCAACCGGCACACCGCGGCGCAGGGCGGCAGCCTCGGCACCGGCATCATGGCGATCTTCGGCAAGGGCCCCATCGCCGAGGAGGAGCGGCTGCGCGAGCGGATCGACGAGAAGCTCGGCGACCGGCACATCAGTTACGGCAAGGTCGGCCTGGAGGCGAGCGCCGCGGGCGGGCTCAAGCTCTCCGCGGGCGACGAGAAGAAGCTGTCGGCGACACTGGGCGGCAACTTCAAGTTCTCGCCCGAGGCGACCTGGACGGACAACAACTTCAAGGGCACCAAGGCGTACACGTACTCCTCCGCCATCGAGTACGGCACCAAGGCCGGCTACGAGGGCGGACCGGTCAGCGGCGAGGCCTCGGCCACCACCACCCAGACCGGGACCATCACCGTCACCCACGACAAGAAGACCGGCGAGCTGCTGCGCGTCGACATGACCCGCACCGTCGAGAAGGGCGCGACCAAGGACGGCGCGAAGGTCGGCGGCGACAACGGCAAGAGCGGTGACGACAAGAAGGGCGGCAGCGGAGGCGTCAAGGGCGGCGATCAGGAGACCGGCATCGAGGTCGTCACCAACTCGGTCGTCATGAAACCCGGCGCCGAGGGTGCGGCGGACCGTAAGACCGCGCAGGAATGGCTCGACGGGCACGGCGACAACGCAGCCCCCTTCAGCTACATGTTCGACGACCACGCCCCGACCGCCCGCCCCGGCGCCGACGACCCCTTCGGGCAGCTGCTGTTCGACAAGGGCATGTCCAGCAAGACGGACTACACCGGCAAGACCCAGGCCGCGGAGTACGGCTTCGAGCTGAACCTCGGGCTCAGTCTCGGCTTCTCGGTCAACACCGAGAACAAGGCCGAGACCCTCGACCACGCCCAGTTCCTCGGCGCTCCCAAGGGCGACCGGCGCGGGTATGTCCCGTATAGCTACTGTGCGAACTGATCCAGGCGCAGGCCCCCGGCGCGTGCGGCCGGGCCGCGCACCCGGGCAGACTCAGCCGGGCACCCCCATCCGGGCCAGAGGAGTGAGCACCCCATGAAGACCACCACCGCCACCGGACGCCGCGGACCCGCGGCCCTGGCAGCCGTCACCCTCGCGCTCGCCGGCACGCTGCTCGGCGGCGCCCTGCTCACCGGCTGCGGCAGCGAGGACTCCACGGCCGCCGCGCCCGACGACTGGCGGACCCTGGACGCCAAGGGCGTCTCGCTCGCCGTCCCCAAGAGCTTCCAGCGGCAGAGCGACGCCGAGCGCAGCGAGTTCAACGCCGCCGCCGCGACCCGTACCGAGGGCGGGAAGCGGGTCGGCATGATCACCGTGCAGCGCGACTTCACCAACGCCGACTCGGCAGAGGAGGCGGCGATCGGCGCGGAGGCGGGCATCCAGCTCGGCTCGACGCTCAAGAAGACCAAGGACGTCGAGGTCGAGGGCACCGACGAGGCCAAGCGCGTCGACTTCGAGTTCAGCTCGACCGGCGAGAAGGACACGCCCCCCAAGGGCGCCCGGGTGACCGGGGTGATCGTGACCGGGCTGGACTCCAAGGACGTCACGTTCGCGGTCCGCATCGACGTGCGGAAGGACAAGCTCGACTCCGCCGAGGTCAAGAAGATCATCGAGAGCATCCGGGTGGGGTAGCGGCGGGATCAGCGAGCAAGGGGCTGAGCCGCCGGCAACAGCAAACGACGGAGCGGCAGGCCACAGCCGCCCCACAGCACGAGGAGGAGTCGGCGTGACGCGATACGACTACCCGGAGCGCCCCACCCGGCGCGACGAGCGGCGCTCCGCCCCGCTGTTCGCGCTGATGACCGCCTGGGCGGCCGGCATCATCGTCCTGTTCGTCAGCCAGTACCTACAGATGACACTGGTCTTCGAGCACCTGGACGACGCGGACCGGCTGTCCACGTTCGGCGGGCGCATGCTCGCCATCCACCTGCCGAACGCCCTGTGCATCGCCCTCGCCACCTGGGCCGCCGCCCGGACGCACCGCGAGCCGTACCGGGACTCGGCCGCCCGGCACCTGGTCGCCGCACTGACGGTGCCGGTCGCCGCTCAGCTGCTCAACATGTCCGCGCAGTGGTCGGAGCTGGCCACGGAGGGACTCCTGATGTCCAACGCCGTGCTCGTCACCGGCTGCGCGGTGGGCCTGGCGGCGGACCGGCTGCTGCACGAGGACTGAGCGCGGGGTCGCGGGTGCGGGGTCGCGGGTGCGGCCGTGCGCGTGTGCGGCGTCGCGTGTGCGGGGTGAGGACCCACCGGCACGTCCTCCCGGAAACGTCCTGCCGGAAACCTTGACAACCGCATTGGTCTGGACCAGTTTGTACGACCAAGCGGTGGCCACCGTTCCAGCAGCTCCTCCCCCGACTTCCGCACCCACGGAGGCAGTAGTGGACCCTGCGATCCGCAGCAGACACGGCAGACGCCCCAGACGTTGGCTCACCGGAACCATCGCGGCCCTCGCCGCCGCGGCCCTCGCGACCGCCGGCCTCACCACGAGCGCGCAGGCCGCCGACTCCAACCAGGCGAAGAACTCCGGCTTCGAGTCCGGCCTGTCCGACTGGACCTGTTCGGCCGGCAGCGGCAGTACGGTCGGCACCCCCACGCACGGCGGCTCGGCCGCGCTCCGGGCGACGCCCGCCGGACAGGACAACGCCAAGTGTTCGCAGATCGTCGCGGTGAAGCCGAACTCGACGTACCAGCTGAGCGGCTGGGTGCAGGGCTCGTACGCCTACCTCGGCGCGAGCGGCACCGGGACGACCGACGTGTCGACCTGGACGCCCGGCTCAGCGAGCTGGCAGCAGCTCAACACCAGCTTCAAGACCGGCGCCAACACCGCCTCCGTCACCATCTACACGCACGGCTGGTACGGCCAGAGCGCCTACTACGCGGATGACGTGACCCTCGTCGGCCCCGGTGACGGCGGCGGCGACCCCGGTCCCGGAGTGCCGAGCGCCCCGGGCGGGCTCGCGTCCGGCACGACCACGGCCTCCTCCGTCGCCCTCTCCTGGAACACGGTCAGCGGGGCGAGTGGCTACAACGTCTACCGCGACGGCTCCAAGGTGCAGGCGGTGAGCGGGACTTCGGCCACCGTGACCGGACTGGCGGCCTCCACCTCGTACCAGTTCCAGGTCACCGCGACCAACGCGACCGGCGAGTCCGCCAAGTCGCCCGCGATCACCGCGACGACCTCCGGCACCGGTGGCGGCGGGGGCGGGAACGTGCCCAAGCACGCGGTCACCGGCTACTGGCAGAACTTCGACAACGGCGCGACCGTGCAGAGGATCCGCGATGTGCAGAGCCAGTACGACATCATCGCCGTCGCCTTCGCCGACGCGACCGGCGTCCCCGGCACCGTCGACTTCAACCTCGACCCGGCGCTGAACTACTCCGACGCGGACTTCAAGGCCGACATCAAGGCCAAGCAGGCGGCGGGCAAGTCCGTCATCCTCTCGGTCGGCGGTGAGAAGGGCACGGTCTCGGTCAACGACTCGGCCTCCGCGAACAACTTCGCCAACAGCCTCTACGCGCAGATGCAGGAGTTCGGCTTCGACGGCGTCGACATCGACCTGGAGAACGGCCTCAATCCCACCTATATGACGCAGGCGCTGCGCTCGCTGTCGGCGAAGGCGGGCTCGAAGCTGGTCATCACCATGGCGCCGCAGACCATCGACATGCAGTCCACCTCGGGCGGCTACTTCAAGACCGCGCTGAACGTCAAGGACATCCTCACCGTCGTCAACATGCAGTACTACAACAGCGGTTCGATGCTCGGCTGCGACGGCAAGGTCTACTCGCAGGGCACCGTCGACTTCCTCACGGCGCTCGCCTGCATCCAGCTCGAAGGCGGCCTCGCACCCTCCCAGGTCGGCCTGGGACTGCCCGCCTCGACCCGTGGCGCGGGCGGCGGCTATGTCTCCCCGACCATCGTCAACAACGCGCTGGACTGCCTCGCCAAGGGCACTGACTGCGGCTCGTTCAAGCCCTCCAGGACCTACCCCGCGCTGCGCGGCGCGATGACCTGGTCCACCAACTGGGACGCCTCCAACGGCAACGCGTGGTCGAACGCGGTCGGCCCGCATGTGCACGGGCTGCCGTAATCCCTGAGACTCTCCGCCCCCCGGGTGCGGGCCCCGGACGCGTCCTGCGTCCGGGCCCGTCGGCTGGGCAGGGGCGGCGTACGGCTACCAGGGCCAGGGGATCTCGCGGAGCTGCTGCACGCACAGCACGACGAACAGCAGCCCGGCGGCGGCCAGCATCCCGTTGCTGAGGTGTCCGTTGCGCCATTCCCTCGGCGTGCGGTCGGAGTTGAGCAGCCAGATCAGCGTGAGCGCCAGGAACGGCATGAAGAACGCGCCGAGAACGCCGTAGACGACCACCAGCCCGAACGGCTCGTCGAGGAAGAGCAGGCTGATCGGCGGGAACGTCAGCCACAGCAGGTAGACGCGGAAAGGCGTCGACCGCCCGCGCGCGCCGGTCGCGAGCTCGACGACGGTGTCGTCGGCGGCAGGGGCAGCGGGGCCGGCGGGGGCACCGTCCGCCGCGTCCGCACCGCCCTCAGCGCCGGCCACACCCGTACCGGCCGCAGCCGCAGCCCGCTCCGCCCGTACCGCATCGCGCGACGACTGGAAGTGCGCGACGAAGTCCGCGAACATCAGGCTCACGCCGTGCCAGACGCCGATCAGCGACGAGAACGAGGTGGCGAAGAAGCCGACCAGGAACAGCTTGGCCGTGGTCGCGCCGAAGCGGTCCTCCAGCACCTTGCCGAGGTCCACCAGACCCTGGTCGCCCGAGGTCAGCGCGATGTCCGTCGAGTGCAGCAGCTCGGCGCCGACGATCAGCATGGCGACGACGAAGACGCCGGTGGTGACGTAGGCGACCCGGTTGTCGAGCCGCATCACCTTCATCCAGCTGCTGTTCGTCCAGCCCTTGGCGTTGACCCAGTAGCCGTACGCGGCCATCGTGATCGTGCCGCCGACGCCGCCGATCAGGCCGAGGGTGTAGAGCAGCGAGCCGTCCGGGAGGACGGGGGCCAGGCCCGCGAAGGACGCGCCGACGTCCGGTCCGACGCGCGCGGCCACATAGACGACGACCACGAACATGACGCCGATCAGCACCGTCATGACCTTCTCGAAGACGGCGTACTGGTTGAACCAGACGAAGACCAGCCCGACCAGACCGGTTATCACGGCCCAGGTCTTGAGGCCGGGACCGTCCGGGAAGAGCGCGACGATCGGCAGCGCGCTGGAGGACATCGCGGTCGCCCCGTAGACGAAGCCCCACACCAGCACGTAGACGGCGAAGTAGCCGGTCGTCCAGCGGCCGAGGTCGCGCCAGCCGTCGAAGAGGGTGCGGCCGGTGGCGAGGTGCCAGCGGCCGGCGGCCTCGGCGAGCGAGATCTTCACGAGGCAGCCGATGACCGCGGCCCACATCAGGGTGTAGCCGAACTTGCTGCCCGCGATGAGCGTCGCGACGAGGTCGCCCGCGCCGACGCCGGTCGCCGCTACGACGATTCCGGGCCCGATATAGCGCCAACTCGACTTCCGTGGACGCTCGGCGAACTTCCCTGTGTCGGTGTCACTCGTCTGCGTCATACGTCTTCCTCCGCGCTCGCCCCCTGAACCCCCCGCGCCGACGGCCAGAGGGAGTGGCTGCGATTGAATCGGGCCACCGGCGGAGCGCACAAGGGCGCGACCGGCCCATTCACCACATCCGCCCTAAGGCTTGACAACCACATTGGTCTGGACCACGTTGTACGCCAAGCACAGGGGCCCCCGCGCACCCGCACCAGGAACGACTCCAGCTCCCCCAACTCCCCCCACCCTGGAGGCAGTCGTGGAACCCGCACGTCTTCCGCGGCGCGATGACCTGGTCCACCAACTGGGACGCCTCGAACAGCGACGCGTTCGCCGGCCAGGTCGGCGCGCACGTCCACGACCTCCCATAGCGGCGACCGCCGCCCCCCATCGCGGGCCGCCCCCCGACCGTAAGCGAGGCCAGGGGGCGGCCCGTCACCACGAGCGGCTCACGGCCGGACCGAGGCCAGGATCTCCTTCACGCTGACGCCCGCTTTCGGGCTTTCGCCGGTGGGCTTGGGCAGGCTGCACCCCGGCAGGCCGAGGTCGATCTTGTTGCCGACGCCGACGCACTTGGTGATGCCGTACGTCTGCTGGGCGTAGTTGATGCCCTTGCGCACCGTGATCCGGCCGTTCGCGTCGACCTCGCACGGGTTGTTCATCGTGCAGCGCCCACCGGACTCGTTGCCGGTGTTGTTGATCGCCACCACCTTGCCGCTGGCGTTGTCCACGACCGGCGACCCGGAGGTGCCGCCGATGGTCTTGCACGCGGCGGTGTAGCGGACCGAGTCCTTCCAGGTCCAGTCCGCCTCACGCAGCTGATGCACGAAGCCGTCGATGTTGCAGGGGTAGATCTTCTTCCAGTACCCGGACACCACACTGATCGCGGACCCCTGAGCCGGCCGCGCGGCCGACAGCTCCAGGGCCTTGATGCGGTACTTGGTCTCTATCGCGCTGTAGGTCGTGCCGAGTTCGTACAGCGAGACGTCGGTGTCCGTCATCGTCGCGTACGAGACTTTGGTGGCCCTGAGCGTGGCGACCGTACCGGCCGTGGCGTTGAGCAGCTTGAAGGTACGGCTGGACGGCTCATCGGTGATGACCTCACCGGGGCCCGGCATCCCGCCCTCCAGACAGTGCCCGTTGGACATCACGAGAGCCGGGTCGTTCGGCTCCGAACTGGGCATCCGCACGAGCGAGCCGGAGCAGTTGCTGAGCGCGACGGTGCCGGCGAAGTCGACGGCTTTGGCGTTGGCTTCGCCTGGGGTGCCGGTGCCGGCACCGGCACCGGCGCGGGCCGGTGCGGTCAACGCCGGCGCCGCCACCGAGGTAAACGAAGCGGCCGACGCAGCCGAGGTGGCAACCGCCCGATGGCTCGCGGCCGAGGCGGGCGCCGCACCGACGCTCGCGACCAACGCGCCGCTGAGCAGCGCGGTCGTGAGCGCGGCGACGAGAGGTTTGCGCATGTGGGGTCCTCTCCAGATCCATACCGAAGTTCCTTGTTCCTTCGGTTTTGACATGCGCATTGTCGGATCTGAAGCGACGGAAGAGAAGGGGGCCTCGGGGGCCCGACGTGAAACACGCGGGGCGCGCGCGTCGAAGTCGGATCAGAACGCCGGAAAACCGTCGCCCTTCAACTCCCCGACGAAGGCCGCCCAGGCGTCTGGCGCGAACGAGACGACGTGGCCGCGCGGGTCCTTGGAGTCGCGCACAGCGGGCGTCCCGCCGAGTAGGGCTATCTCGACGCAGTCGCCTGACTCGCCGCTGTAGCTGGACTTGCGCCACGGGATGTTGCTGATCTGCGAGAGGTTCACCTTGGGCACCTTTTTCGTCCTCGTAACTAGTCGACCATCGTCTTGACTTGGGCGATCAGGCCCAGACTCTCCAACGGGCTCAGCGCAGCCGAACGCAGTGAGTCGAACGTGAGCGTATACGTGTCAGTTTCTTCGGGGGTCTCCATGTAGAGGGTTCCGGTCTTGTGCTCCACACAGATCACGTCCGAGAACGCGCTGGTCGGGAAACTGAAGAGGACAAAGGCACCCATGAGACCGGCGTGGGCCCCCATGCTGTGCGGGATGACCTGGAGTTCGACGTTCGGCCGCTCCGCCAAGTCGGCCAGGTGAGCCAGTTGGGCCCGCATCACCTTCGCTCCGCCCACCTGTGCGAGTAGCGCGGCCTCCCCTTCGATGACGCACACACGAGGCGGGTTCGCCTTGTTCAGAACCGCCTGGCGCTGGATACGGATGTCGACCAGCTCATCCACACGCTCATGGCTGAGCATGGCGTTGCTACCGCGAAAAACCGCTCGCGCGTAGTCCGGGGTCTGCAAGAGCCCTGCGATCAGCAGGGGTTGGAACGAACGGACGTAGTCAGCGGTCTCCTCGTAGTCGATGTAGTCCGCATAGGACGGCAACGCCATCGCCACGCGCTGAGCCCAACCCGCGTCACGCTTCCGCCGGGCCAGGCTGACGAGGTCTTCTGCGTGGGCCTCGTCGTCGACACCGTAGAACGTGAGGAGGTCCCGCAGCTCACCGAGAGAGATCCCGAGCCGGGCGTTCTCGATGCGGCTGATCTTCGTTCGGTGGCAGCCGATCCGATCCGCCGCCTCATCCGGCGTCCGGCCGGCCAACTCCCGGAGCCTGACCAGCGTTGCTGCAAGGCGCCGTTGGCGCACGGTAGGGCGCGATTCTGACATGCGAGACCCCTTTCACCCCATGAAGTGCGGGCAAGATTACTCCGCACAACGGATGTTGGAACATGTTCTGTCCGATTCACTTGCGTATCGGACGCGTAGGAGTGCATCCTACGTTCCAGTTGCCCATCGTGACGACTCCGTCACTATCGGCAGCGCCTCATCGGGATGCTCACCGCAAGGGGGACGCTGTGCCCAAGAAGACCCCGGGTTCACCAGCCACCACTCCAGCCGACGAAACTCTTCTCCGTCTGCCGCCCACCTACGGCAGTCCCGGCCAGGCCCGCGCCGCGGTACGCGAGCAGCTCACCGCCTGGCGCGCACCAGCGGAAACCATCGAAACGGCCGAGCTGCTGATCTCCGAACTCGTCACCAACGCCGTATGCCACGCCGGAAACCCGCCCGGCCGGGACATCCGCATGCGATTCGCCCTGAAGGACGCCCTCTTAAGGCTGAAGGTCTCCGACGCCTGCACCGACCGCCCCCGGCAGCGCACGGCCGGCCCCGCCGCCGAGACCGGCCGCGGGCTGTTCCTCATCACGGCCCTGGCCGACGACTGGGGAGTGGAAGCGCGACCGCACGGAATCGGCAAAACGGTCTGGGTCGAACTCAAATGCGCATCCGCTGCTGCTACTTCAACTGCTCAGGCCTCTGCCACGCCAACCATTCCTGGGGCCGACCCATGCAGCTGAGCCCCCTGCACCCCGGCTACCGGTGCGAGTGCTGGGTCCGTACGCCCATGACCATTGGCGGCTCCGGCCTGGTCGCCACGCTCGAAGCCACCCATCCGCTCCAGGCCGTCCGCTGGATCAAGACAGCGCTACGCGGCGTCGTGGGGAGTCTCGACCCGCCCCAAACCGCCGCAGCGGCAGTCTTCTTCACCGACGGCCACTGGACCGCGCTCGACGCCCTCCGCGAGAACCGCCCGTTCGCGTTTTCCATCCACTGCGGCACTACCCACATCGAATGGTCTGTCCGGCCAGCACTCTTCCTGCCCCTGCAACCGGCCTGCGTGGCACGACTGTGAGAACGAGGTCGCGGGCGAGGGTCCGCCCTCGCCCGCCTCGCGGGCCGGCGAGGCGCACGCCCCGGCGGGGGTCAGTACTCGTGGACGGGCCCGTCGGGGGACCGGAAACAGGCAGACACTACATCCACTTCGATGATGGAAACGCGGCTGGCATTGGAGGAGTTCATCTCATTCGGCTTGCGCCTATCACGCAAAACGACCATAACTGAGTACTGTTCTTTTTCGGAATCCGCCAGAATTCGCAAACTCTTCGAAGGGCTGCGATCAGGGCCATACTTATTGATCCGCCAGCCACCCTTCGAGAGGTTATCTCTTATGCGCTGAAAACCAGCGCTCAGCTCTTCGAATGGCACCCCGGAAATGGCCCAAGGATGACGCATTACGTAGAGGTCCTCTTCATCCATCTCACAGGACGAGGCAACCGCGCCCGACTCGGTCGCTTTCGCTCCCTTGATTCCAGCCATATCTAGAATCTTACTGGAGATGCCCTCTGCTGTCCCTCTGGCTTTTTCTACCTTGCGCGTGGCAGGCGTGTAGTCAAGCTTGGGCCCGTCTGTGGCGGGCCTGAGTGTGGCGGGAACCGAGTCGGGTTCATCCATTCCTGAGCAACCCACTCCACCCACCGCCAGTACGAGGACGGTCGTGAGCGGGGCAAAGCTGCGCCGAAATGTGCTGACAGTACTGGTCAAGTTCACTCGCCATCCGGCCGCTTGGACCTCCAGGATCTGTTTCTGCTCAGCCACGACTGTCGGTTGGCGGCCTCTGATCCGACCGTCTCCCACCAGAGCAGCACACGCCCCGCCTGCGCGCCTCGGGTCAGTACTCGTCCACGGTCTTGCCCTTGGGGACCTGGAAGCAAGCTGATGACAAGTTCACCCAGATCTTAGATTTTGGTCCGTCAGGCTTAGCTCTACCGGTCTCATCAAAGAGCCGAACGCTGACCGAAAATTTCTTCTTCTTGGAGTTGGCAACCAACTCAAGGCTCTTGGACGGGCTGGCGTCCGGGCCATATTTAGAGACTTTCCAACCACGCTTCGGCAGGTCCTCATTAAGCCTGACCATAGCTTTTTCCATGTCGTCAACAGGAACATTTATCAGGGACCAGGTATGCAGGATGGCGTAGAATTTTTCCGGATCCTCCTCTCCACACTGAGAAACTCCTGGGCCAGGCTCGCTCAGCTTGCCGCGCAGGGCAATGATGTCGATGAGCTCGCTGGAAAAACCTTCCGCTGCTTTTTTCGCGTCAGATATTTCTCGGGTTTCTGGCGTATAGCCCAAGCCATTATCAGATTCGGCCATAGTCGAACATCCCGTCACGACGACTGTTGCAGCGAGGAGCAACAAGGCAATAGATGGTTTCAGTCGGCTTACTGCATATTGGACACCGCTAGTCTTCATGCTTGACTTTCTCGTATTGCCCCACAGTTACAGCTGCTTGATTTTGGAGACTATCCGTTCGTCCGCGATGGCGTCGGCGATGCCTTCGGCCTTGGCCTGGTTGGCGTCTGTCGGCTTGAGGAGCCTGGGTGCGTTGTCGCTCCCGGCGCGGGCACTGCCTGCGTCCGGCGCGAGGGGGACCTTGGTCTCGTAGTGGACCGAGCCGTCGTCATTGACCGTGAACTTGAGGCTTTCGGCGTCGGCGAGAGCGTCCTTCAACTTACGTTGCGGGGAGCCCAGTTCCGAGGCCAGGCCGTTCAACGCGGTGCGGATCAGGCCGCACTCGGCGTGGATGTACTGGTAGTTGCTGCTCAGCTGTTTGAGGGCTGCTGCCGCTGTGTCGGCAGCCTCACCCTTCTGCGTTTTCCGGATCTTGAGGAGCATCTCGTTGTCGACCCGGTCGCGCGCGGAACTGGCCCGATTGCTGGTGTCACCCCAGCCGTCGGCGGCGTCCTCGAACTCGGACCGTTTGAGGTCTCTCAACTGCTTCAGCGTGACCATGCGCGCGTCACCCGCCCGACTTCGCGTCGCCGGCCCAGGCCGCAATGGCAATGACTTAGCTGTCTTGGCGTGTGGGATGATTGCCTTGTGGTGGATCAAGGGGTGCGGGTCGGGCGGTTGACGGATGATGTGGGGGTCGGGCTGCTGGCGACGACCTTCCCGGATGTCATGGTGCGGGCGGCGATCGAGGCAACGGGTAAGCGTGAGCAACGTAACCGGGCTTTGCCGGCGCGGTTGATGGTGTATCTGACGATGGCCCTGTGGCTGAACTTCGGTATGGGGTATGTGCGGGTGCTGCGGAGCTTGCTGAGCGGGCTGCGGTGGGCTCGTGGCGGTTGGGAGGGGTACACCGTGCCGTCGGACGGTGCGATTTCCCGGGCGCGGGACCGACTGGGCAGTGCGCCGATGCGGGCGCTGTTCGAGGCGACGGCCAAACCCACGGTCGCGGACGGCCATGACGGGGTGTTCTGGCGGGGGCTGCGGAAGGTCGCGGTGGACGGCACAGTCTTCGACGTACCGGCGTGCGAGGACAACCGGGCCGCCTTCGATACCCCGTCCGGTGGTGTGCTGCCTCAGGTCTGCCTGGTCGCTCTGGCCGAGTGCGGCAGCATGGCCCTGATCGGCGCCGCCTTCGATTCCATCGAGGTCGGCGAACGCGCCTTGCTGGAACGGCTGTTGGACAAGCTCACGTCGGACATGCTGGTGCTGGCCGACCGAGGCTTCCCCTCCTACACGCTGTTCACCGCCGCCGCCAGGACCGGCGCCCACCTGCTGTGGCGGGTCTCCGACTCCTTCACCCTGCCCGTCAAGCAGCGGCTGGAGGACGGTACCTACCTGTCCGAGCTGAAAGGCAAGCGCCGCGGCGAGCGCGTGAGCGTGCGGGTGATCGAGTACAGCGTCGCCGACGACGACGGCGTCTCCGAGGTCTTCGCACTGATCACCACCCTGCTCGACCCGGAGCAGGCACCCGCGATCGAGCTGGCACAGATCTACGCCGACCGCTGGCACGTGGAGATCCTCTTCCGCCTGGTCAAAGTGGACCTGCGTACATCCGGCGGAGTCCTGCGCTCGCGCAGCGCCGAGGGAGTCCGCCAAGAACTCTGGGCTCTGCTCTGCGTCTACCAAGCCCTGCGGTCTCTGGTCACCAGAGCCGCCGTCATCGCGGGCGTCGACCCCACCCGCATCAGCTTCCCGCCCGTCCTGGACGCCGTCAAAGACTCCGTCCGGACGGCTTTTTCCCCCTGACGGCCTCGCCCGCGCCCTCACGTTCTTCATCACCGACATCCCCGGCTGGACCATCCGCGACCGCCCGGACCGCAAAGCCCCCATCAAGACCAAACACCCCAGCCTGCGCTACCAGACCCGCAGCCCACAGGACCCCGGCACCCGACTCGCCACCTGCACCATCACCCTCCACCTAGTCGAACCCCAGAGCACTTAAGTCATGGCCATTGGCCTACGCCGAGCCACTCTCGTGACGTAACGCGGCCGCCACCACATTAAATCAATCCAGCGTCGTCGTCAGAACTCGTCGTTAGTAGTCTTCCCCTTGGGGACCTTATAGCAAGCAGATACAACTCTGACCATGATCCCAGAGATTTTTTTCGCACTGGGAGTCCTCGGCTCCGCCGTACTTTCACTGGCCTTGGCTGCGTCGTAAAGTGTGACGCTTACTGAGAATTTCTTCTTGGTAGAATCCGCGACGAGTTCCAGGCTCCGTGACGGACTGCTGTCAGGTGCATATCTGGCAATCTTCCAGCCGTTTTTCGGAAGTTCCCGCTTCAACCGCTCCATTGCCTTCTTCATATCTCCGACAGGAACGTCATAGACGGACCACGGGTGGCTAATCTTGAAGTAGTGCTCGGAATCCAACTCCCCGCATGAAGAAAGTGCTACACCGGTTTTAGTGACGGCCCCCTTAAGGTCAATGATGTCGAAGATCTCGCTTGAAGCCTTCTTGGTGTCAGTTCGCACACTTTCCACGTCGCGGACTTCGGGAGTGTAGTCGAGACCTTTGGAGCTGTCCATATCGGAACATCCCGTCAAAGTGGAGATCACGCCGACGAACAAGAGGGCGAGCGGTCGGGAAATTGGGAATTTAAAGGCACCAATTCGACTAGCCACGCTCCACCTTGTCATAGTTTTCCGTCACCACAGCCGCCTGATTCTTTAGACTAACGGATTCTGTGTCCCAGTACCCGCCATGGTCATTCGAGTCCGTCTGCATAATGTTTGCACCAAACCCTCTGTCCGATGGAACAACATCCATAGTCACAGTAATCTCGCTAGGGACTCCGTGCCATTCTTCCGTCGTGTACACACCGCTGCCACCGAGCATCGCGACTTTGCCACCCGCCGGAACCCCATCCTTGATGGTACTGGCGGCTTCGGACCAGGTGTGTTCGGCACCAACATCAAGGTCACGCGCGTGCCCGACGAGCATGCCAGGACTACCTGCCACAACGATGTCGTCTGCAGCGAGGTCACCTTTAATGGAGGCATCTCCCACAACCGTACTGCCATAACTATGGCCGATTACCGTGGTGTGACTTGCATCCGGCCCTCCTTGAGCGGTCTGAACGCCATCAAGAAATTGATTGAGCCGAGGCGCCCCCTCGTGTGCAAAAGATTTCGACATAGCCTCTGGGATAACACCCTGAGGGGCGTCGTAACCGATCCACGTTACCGTCGAGACATCTCCACCGCCTGGCATGCCCTCCGCCTCCTGCCATAGCCTGGTCATACGAGTGATCTGATCCTTTGCGCCCTCCAACTTGGAGTCTGTTCCCGGGACAAAAACCGCCGTGTCACTGGCGGTATCCGGGTTTCCGTTAGCGACGACGGCATGGCCGTTTCCTTTGGTGTCAAAATTCAGCAAATACGCTTCAGGCAATTCATTCTTTCCAGTTTGGTTGAAGCGAGCATTAATTGCATCCATCCCCTTGAGGCTGCCTTTCAGCCGCCTCTCCTCTTCATTCCACGCTTTCCAAGCTTCCGTTTCGACCATCGCGTTCTTTAGAGGCCTACCGGTATATGGATCGTAGTACTGCCCGTACTTGGTTGGCTCCTTCTGTTTCCATTGGTTCAACTGTTGCTCTGTTTTCCCATGCGTCTCCGCCAGGACCACGCGATTAGCATCGTCGCGGACGCTGGAAGGAATGCCGTCAAGTGCCCCCACGCTCGCCGGATACATCGCCGCGTACTGGTCCTGGTCTTCCTTCGGAAGGTTTTCCCACCACGCTTTGTTCTCGGCCGGCGACTTGCCGTTGGGGATGTCCCCCTCGGGGAGGAAGTCACCCGCTGTCTTGCGGACGGCCTTCAAGTCCCGGCCGGCGTCCGCCCACATCGCCTCGGTGACCTTCAGGTCGCTGTTCGTCCCCAGCCGTCCGAGCGTCCTCGCGTATGAGGCGTCGATCCGGTTGGCCTCGTCCAGCGCGTCCGCGATGGCGTCGGCGATGCCTTCGGCCTTGGCCTGGTTGGCGTCTGTCGGCTTGAGGAGCCTGGGTGCGTTGTCGCTCCCGGCGCGGGCACTGCCTGCGTCCGGCGCAAGGGGGACCTTGGTCTCGTAGTGGACCGAGCCGTCGTCATTGACCGTGAACTTGAGGTTCTCGGCGTCGGCGAGAGCGTCCTTCAACTTACGTTGCGGGGAGCCCAGTTCCGAGGCCAGGCCGTTCAACGCGGTGCGGATCAGGCCGCACTCGGCGTGGATGTACTGGTAGTTGCTGCTCAGCTGTTTGAGGGCTGCTGCCGCTGTGTCGGCAGCCTCGCCCTTCTGCGTTTTCCGGATCTTGAGGAGCATCTCGTTGTCTACCCGGTCGCGCGCGGAACTGGCCCGATTGCTGGTGTCACCCCAGCCGTCGGCGGCGTCCTCGAACTCGGACCGTTTGAGGTCTCTCAACTGCTTCAGCGTGACCATGCGCGCGTCACCCGCCCGACTTCGCGTCGCCGGCCCAGGCCGGGGGCTGGGAGTAGTCCGAGATCTTGGACTGCGGCTCCTGGTGGGCCTTCGCGTCCGCACCGCTCTTCGACGCGAACGAACTCTTCGCCTCAAGATCCGTCTCGTGCAGTGCCACGCCGACCCGCCTCAACGCCGGATCCAGCCGCTCGCACTCCTTGCGCACCGCCTCCAGGCGGCCCTTCCACTGCGAGTGCAGGGTCTTCATCGCCGGTGCACTCGCAAAGCCCTCGGCACCCGCCGCCACGCTTTCGTGGGCGGTGTCGAGCTTCGCGATGCCGCCCTGGGTGCTCGCAGCCAGCGCCTTCGCGACACCGGAAGCGGTCGTCCACGGCCCACTGCTTGCCTTGAGCCGCCCCTTACTCCCGCCCCCGCCCCCCTGTTCATCGCTGCTGGACGCGAGGCTCATCCGGGCATCCGTCCCACCGGTTCCACCCGCCCCGCCGGACGGAGGTCCATCCGGGTGGAAGAGCGTCTCCCAGCGTTCCGACATTCCAGTCTCGGTCATGAAGTGCGTCCTCCCCGTGGTGCGCAACCCCGGTACACGTGTCTGAGTTGCTGCTGGGAACCTAGCAAACGGGTGTGGCGGAGGTGATTTCCGTCCCTCGGGGGAGCGTCGATACAAGTGATCAAATGCCCTGTTTGAGCGCCTATGGCGCGGCAGTTGTGTACCTGGCTACGGCGGCGGATGCCACCATGACCAGACGGCGTTGAAAACCCCGAGACCCGGGATGCGAACATCATCAAGAGCCGTCGGTTGAGTCGACGGCTCACCACGGGGCGACGGGGACGACGGGGGGCACGACGGGGATGGCGAAAGAATCGCAGGGCAGCGCTCTGGGAGCGGTGACATTCGGTGCGTCGGACACCATGGCGCTGACTGTTGAGCTGGAGACGCTGAAGAAGTTCAAGGGCCGTGTCGACGGCCTGCTGACCAAACTCGACGGCTCGCACGCCGCGCCGACAAGGATCGCGGAGGAACGGCTGACCGCCGCCCACCTGGGAACGGGGTTCGGCGAGGCCACGACTCTGCACAGCACGTACGAGCACGTACACGGTGAGCTGGAGACCTTCTCCCGGCTCTTGTCCGACCAGATCGAGGCCATGGGCACTGCCGTTCATGGCGCCAGGGTCGGCTACGAGAACGTCGACTACGAACACCGCGACCGGATGTGGGCGATCCAGACGGCCGCGGAGAAGCACTACGACCCCAAGCACGATCCGCACGCGCCCAAGGGCGGCACCCACGGAGCCAGCAACCAGTCCGCTCCGGCGAAGGAAGCCAAACCCAGCAGCGGCGAGGGCAACGCCTGATGCGCGGCACACTGATCGATCGAGAGGGGCAGGACCATGGGTGACGCCGTAGGCGGGGGCTTCCGGCTCCCCGAGCAGATCACGGTCGCCCCTCTGTACGGGGAAACAGACTTCGAGTCCCTCTCCCACGCAGAGATGCACGCGATGATCGCGCAAACAGACCCGGCCAAGGCCTCAATCATCGGTCAGCACCTCACCAAAGCAGCAGACACGATCGACAAGATCGGCAACGACCTCAAGACCCACATGAGCGGCGTCGCCTGGGACGGCGAAGCCGGCGACGCGTTCCGCGAGTGGGGCGCCAACATGGCCAACGCGACCCTGCGCCTGGGCGACTTCAGCAGAAACTCCGGCGCCTGGCTGGACGAAGCCTCGACCACCCTCGCCGAGGTCAAGTCCCGCATGCCCGATCCCTCGACATCGTCCAAAACCACCCTGGACAGCTTCCTCTCCCACAACCCGGCCGGGCTGCTGATGCTCCCCCCAAAACACAAGAGCGGCGCGAGCGAACCGGGGCAAGGCGTCCTCGCCGGCCCGACACACAAAGACGCGCTGGCCGCACAGAAGCAACTGAACGGCGATCACGCGGAAGCCGTACGGCAGATGACCAAGCTGGCCCAGTCGTACAGCATGTCGACGACGTTCATTCAATCGGCGGATCGACCTACATTTCCGCCAATGCCACAGACGATCATGCCCACTCGATCTCCGGACACCATCGGCCGCAAGTCGGAGTACGTCCAAGGCGGCCATTCCGCTGGTACGACCGCTAATACCGCTCAGGGCGCCAGTGGTCGCCAGCTGCCGACCCTGGAGAACCCCGCCCAGGGCCAGCAGCACCGAACAGTCGACACCGGCTCTACAGCCGCAGGGTCCAGGTACGAACAGCAGGTGAGCACTGAGGTCGACGGGGTGGCCACAACGCCCACGGCTACTGCAGCGTCCACCGGAAGTTCACCGGGACCGACCGGGAGCGGCAATGGGTCGCCGAACGGCTCGGCCGCGCCGAACGGCGCTCTTCCAGCAGCCACGACCGCCATGGGGTCAGGGTTCGCTGGTAAGGCCACGAGCAACCGCGTGCCGTCCGTCGCACGAACTCCGTTGGCCCCTGGCCGAGGGAGCGCCGGCGGGCGACTTGGCGCGCGCTTGCCCGCTGATCGCGGCAATGGCGTCTTCGGCGGGCGTCCCGTTCCCCCCTCTTCAGCACAAGGTACGGCGCAGAACCCGCGCGGCACGGTGATCGGCGGCGAATCGGCGCAGGGACGCCCGCCTATGGGCCATGGTTCTGGCGCTGGAATGGGCGGGTCTGCGGACAACCGCCAAGCGGGCGTCGGCGGTGCCCGGCGCCTGGCCTCCGAGACCGGCGGCGTAGTCGGAGGGCGCCCCCAGCAACGGCCCGGCGCGACCGGCAATCGGCCGTTCACCCCCGGTGGGTCGGGCTTGGTTCGGGGCACGCCGGGAGCAGAAGGCGAGTCCGCAGCGCGGGGCACGCGCGGCAGCATGGGGCCGTCAGCAGGTACACACGGTGGCTCACCCCAGCGAGATCGCCGCACAGAACGACCTGACTACCTGGTCGAGGACGAAGAGACCTGGTCGCAGAACAGCCGGCGCGTGGTCCCGCCGGTCATCGACTGACCCCGGACAGACAGGTAAGGAAGACGCATGCGCAGCGGCGGCAGTAGATTCGCAACAGCGACGACAGTTGCCCTTGGGGTGCTCCTCGTCGGCAGCACATCCACCCCTGCGCATGCGGAGACCGTCCGCTCCCAGCAATGGTATCTGGACACCATGCAGGTTGCGGGCATGTGGAAAACCAGCACCGGCAAGGGCGTAACCGTCGCCATCATCGACTCCGGCGTTGAGGCGACCTTGCCCGATCTACGGGGCCAAATCCTGGCGGGCAAGGACTTCACCAGACAGCCAGGGGGCGCACACGTCGACTTCTCCAACCACGGCACCGGCATCGCCGCAATGATCGCTGCGACCGGGCAGAGGGCCGACGGAAATGGTTCATTCGGTCTCGCTCCCGGGGCCAAGATCCTGCCTTTGCGGGCATCGAGCGGAGATGCCACCAACGCGGAGGATGGCTCAAAGGAATTCTCTCGCACTATGAGTGCGGCGATCCGCTATGCGGCGGACTCGGAAGCGAAGGTCATCAACATCTCGATGGCAAACTCCGCGCCCAGTGATCAGATGACCAAGGCCGTGGAGTACGCCAGCACGAAAGGGAAGTTGATCTTTGCTGGCGTAGGTAACGAGGGGGAGAAAGGCAACCCCGTCATGTATCCGGCGGCGACACCCGGAGTCGTCGGTGTCGCCGCAGTCGACAGGGAGATCCGCGCGACAAAGTGGTCCGAGAGCGGGCCACAAGTCGACCTCGCCGCCCCCGGTGACGAGATGGTGCATGCCTGCGCGGGCGGCACGGAAATCTGCAAAACCAACGGCACCAGCGACGCCACCGCCCTCGCCTCCGCCTCCGCCGCCCTCATCTGGTCCGTCCACCCGAACTGGACCGCCAACCAAGTCACCCGCGTCCTCATCAACACCGCAGGCGGCCCGCAAAGCGGCGAAAAGCGCAGCGACCTCCTCGGATACGGCGTCGTCCGCCCCCGCATCGCCCTCAAAAACCCCGGCAACCCAGGCCCAGCAAACGTCAACCCACTCCCCGGCCCAACAGCCCCTCCCGCTACGCCCTCCCCCAAGCCCACCCACTCCAAAGCCACCGGCGGCATGCCCTCCACCGCCGCGAGCGACAAGAGCGACAACAACACCCCCCTATGGATCGGCCTCGGCCTCGGCGCCACAGCTCTCCTCGGAGCCGGGATCGCCACCCCGCTCGTCCTCGCGCGCCGACGCCGCCGCGACGCCGAAGGTCGGGTCCCGCCGCACCCTCCGCTCCCACCGGGCCCGCACCAGCCCCAGCAACCGCCCATCCCCACCGGGACTTTCGGCCCACCGGAGCCTTCCGGGTATCCGGCCACCCCACCCAGCCAGCACCCCAGTTCACGTCATCAGTAGTCACCCGTACAGGCCGCTGCGCACGTGTACGGCACGCACGGCGTCTGAAGATGAGCTCTCGTACTCATGATCGACCGCTCCTCGACGCACTACCGTTTCCACGAGGCGAAGGAGAGTTGGCGATGGGCGACAAACTGGCGGTCCCAGCACAACAGTTGCGGGCAAGCGGCGGCTCGGCAGGACGCATCGTCAACAATCAGGGCCGGGTCATTGCAAGGTTCTCCCCGTCAACCGTCGATCTCAAGCCTCCGCTCCACGGGAGTTCGGAGAACCCCTGGCCGGACCTCTACGCCGATATCCCACAAGGAATCAAGTGAGCGTCCCCAGCGCTTACGCCCGCCTGCGGCACCATCTTCATCACACGTTCGGCGCTCTCATGCTGGCGCTCACTCTCACCATGATCGGAGGTTGTATGTCCGAGTCCGACGAGGGAAAGACCGCACCGCTCCCGAGGATGAGCAAGGCAGAGACCGAGGACTGGTCACGCCGCGTCACTGAGCACATGGCCAAGACTCTTGGACTAGAGATCATCCCCAAGAGCCCAGGCCCGGCCGTTGAGAGCCTCGCTTGCTTCGGCAAGGGTGGCGAGACCTCGACGGATGATCGATTTCAGCTCATGTACGCGGCATTCGCCAAACTCCCACCCGAACAACACACCGCGGCTGGCGAGAAGATCCGCGACATGCTGAAGAAGGACGGCTACGACGTCACGACCTTTCGAGCCTACAAGGCGCCTCGTCAAAGCATGATCGTCGAGGCCCAGCATCCAAAGAATCACTTCTCCATCGACGTGCAATCGTCCGGTAGCCCTGGGAACCCCCAGATGCTGGCTTTCGGTGTCAACTCTCCCTGCCTGCTGCCTCCGGGAGCGACTCAATCCCCTCAGTAGCACGCACCGTTTCGCCTGGGGTAGCAACCGACACGAACTGCCCCCACCCGTACGCAATACGTCACGTACGAACCGGGGCCAGCAGCAAGAGCAGCGCGCCGCATCGAGAGGGGCAGGACCATGGGTGACGCCGTAGGCGGGGGCTTCCGGCTCCCCGAGCAGATCACGGTCGCCCCTCTGTACGGGGAAACAGACTTCGAGTCCCTCTCCCACGCAGAGATGCACGCGATGATCGCGCAAACAGACCCGGCCAAGGCCTCAATCATCGGTCAGCACCTCACCAAAGCAGCAGACACGATCGACAAGATCGGCAACGACCTCAAGACCCACATGAGCGGCGTCGCCTGGGACGGCGAAGCCGGCGACGCGTTCCGCGAGTGGGGCGCCAACATGGCCAACGCCACCCTGCGCCTGGGCGACTTCAGCAGAAGCTCCGGCGCCTGGCTGGACGAAGCCTCGACAACCCTCGCCGAGGTCAAATCCCGCATGCCCGATCCCTCGACATCGTCCAAAACCACCCTGGACAGCTTCCTCTCCCACAACCCGGCCGGGCTGCTGATGCTCCCCCCAAAACACAAGAGCGGCGCGAGCGAACCGGGGCAAGGCGTCCTCGCCGGCCCGACACACAAAGACGCGCTGGCCGCACAGAAGCAACTGAACGGCGATCACGCGGAAGCCGTACGGCAGATGACCAAGCTGGCCCAGTCGTACAGCATGTCGACGACGTTCATCCAGTCAGCGGATCGGCCTACGTTTCCGCCAATGCCGCGGACGATCATGCCCACGGACACTCGTGGTGGAATCCACGCAGCTGAACAACAGGCTGCGACTGGTGGCACGGTTGCGAACGGAGCTGAGAGAACACCTCAACAACACGGCCGGGCCACGGGGCCAGACCCGTCGGACGAGGCTCGTGCACAGACCTCTCAATTCAAAGACACCGGTCACTCCAATGACGCCGGTGCCCTCCCGCCAGTGGTCCAACCCGACCGACAAGTCGGCACAAGGATCGATGGCACGGCCGTACTCCCACAGGCACCGACGGCAGCGCCAGGCGGCGACCCAGGACAACTCGTCAGCGGCGGCGCTGCGAACGGTGGCGCTTCCCTACCTGGGTCGCCCATCCCCCCTCTGACGGGGGCGGTCTCGCGGACGGCCGGTCCGACCGCCGGCAACCGGATGCCACTCGGCATCCGGCCTCCGCTGGCGTCAGGCCAGGGCACCGTCGGCGGTCGCCCCGGCGCACGCTTGCCAGGTGATCACGGGAACGGAATCCACGGCGGGCGCCCGGCACCCCCCGGCTCGGCACGGCCCACAGGTCAGGCCCCGCGCGGCACAGTCATCGGCGGGGAACCCACACAGGGACGTCCCCCCATGGGCCACGGCGGCACCGGAAACGGCGGAGCCCCAAGCCACGGCCAACAGGGCAACAACACCGGCCGGCGACTCGCCACGGAGCCCGGTGGCGTCGTCGGCGGCCGCCCACAGCAGCGCCCGGGAGCGGGCAATCGACCGTTCACACCCGGAGGAACGGGCCTGGTCCGCGGCACGTCCGGCCCAGAAGGCCAGAATGCGGGACGCAACACCCGTAGCGGTGTCGTACCTCCGCCCAATGCCAACGGTGCTGGATCCCAGCGAGACCGCCGTGGTGAACGGCCGGACTACCTGGCTGAGGACGAAGAAACATGGGCACAGGGAAACCGCCGCGTAGTCCCACCCGTCATCGACTGAGCCCATACGCACAGGCAAGAGGAAACGCATGCGCAGCAAGAACAGCAGGCTCGCGACCACGGTGACGGGCAGCCTCGCCGCACTGCTCGTCGGCATCGTCGCCACACCGGCGCATGCAGAATCCGTCCGTTCCGATCAATGGCACCTGGATGTCATGCATGCCGACGAAATGTGGAAAACCACTACCGGAAAAGGCGTCACAGTAGCCGTCATCGACACCGGCGTGGATACCCGAGTCGCCGACCTGCAGGGTCAGGTTCTGAAAGGCAAGGACTTCTCGGCTCGTCCTGGAGACCAGCACGTCGACTATGCGAACCACGGCACAAGTATGGCCGCTCTCATCGCTGGTACGGGGAAGAGGGGTGATGCCAACGGCTCTTTCGGCCTGGCACCAGGAGCGAAGATCCTGCCTCTCCGGGCAGAAAGCGGCAAAAAGGCTCCCAACGAGGCGGTGTCCTTCAGCCAGTTCTCGACCTCACTGAGCCAGGCAATCCACTACGCGGCTGACAGCGACGCAAAGATCATGAACATTTCGATGGCGGGGCCGGGTGCGAGTCCCCAGATCGCGAAGGCAGTGGAGTATGCCTTGTCGAAAGGAAAGTTGATCTTCGCGGGCGTTGGCAACAGCGGACAGAACCGCAACCCCGTGATGTACCCAGCAGCCACCCCAGGCGTCGTCGGCGTCGCCGCCGTCAACAGGAAGATCATCGCGACGAAGGAATCCGAGAGCGGCCCACAAGTCGACCTCGCGGCTCCCGGTGAAGAGATGGTGGCCGCCTGTTCGGATGGTACCCAGATCTGCAAAAGCCACGGCACCAGCGACGCCACCGCCCTCGCCTCCGCCTCCGCCGCCCTCATCTGGTCCGTCCACCCAAACTGGACCGCCAACCAAGTCACCCGCGTCCTCATCAACACCGCAGGCGGCCCGCAAAGCGGCGAAAAGCGCAGCGACCTCCTCGGATACGGCGTCGTCCGCCCCCGCATCGCCCTCAAAAACCCCGGCAACCCAGGCCCAGCAAACGTCAACCCACTCCCCGGCCCAACAGCCCCTCCCGCTACGCCCTCCCCCAAGCCCACCCACTCCAAAGCCACCGGCGGCATGCCCTCCACCGCCGCGAGCGACAAGAGCGACAACAACACCCCCCTATGGATCGGCCTCGGCCTCGGCGCCACCGCCCTGCTCGGAGCCGGGATCGCCACCCCGCTCGTCATAGCCCGGCGCCGCCGCGACGCTGCGACGGCGCAACTGCCGCCGCCGGGCCCGTATCCGCCTCATCTCCCCCCGCAACCGCAACCGCCCGCGCCCAGCGGCTCGTTCGGACCACCAGCACCGTACGACCACCCCGTGGCCCCGCCCCGGCAGCGGTGACAGAACCGCCCCGGCCCGTACAAGACGCGTACGGACCGGGGCGGTCTGGGCTGAGCATGCGTGCCTGGGTGCGCGCCGCGCGGCGGGCCCCGTTAGATCACCAAGCTCAGCAACGCCGCCACCACAAACCCCGCCACCGAAAGCACCGTCTCCAGTACCGTCCACGACTTCAGCGTGTCGCGCTCGGAGATGCCGAAGTACTTCGCGACCATCCAGAACCCGCCGTCGTTGACGTGCGAGGCGAAGATGGAACCGGCCGAGATCGCCATGATGATCAGGGCGAGGTGGGGCTGCGAGAGGTCCGCGTTTTCGACCAGGGGGACGACGATGCCGGCCGTGGTGACGATCGCGACCGTCGCGGAGCCCTGGGCGACGCGGAGGACGACGGAGATCAGCCAGGCCAGCACGATGACCGGCAGGCCGACGTCGTGGAAGGTGTCGGCGAGGGCCTGGGCGACGCCGCTGCCCTTGAGGACCGCGCCGAAGATGCCGCCGGCGCCGACGACGAGCAGGATGTTGCCGACCGGCTTCAGTGAGGCCGTGGAGACGGTTTCCAGGGACTTGCGGGACCAGCCGCGGCGGATGCCGAGCAGGTAGTAGGCCATGAACAGCGCGAGGGTCAGTGCGACGAACGGGTTGCCGAAGAACTCGACGACCGAGCGCAGCGTGCTGGGGTCCAGGGCGATCGAGGAGAAGGTCGCGAGCAGGATCAGGACCAGCGGGGTGCCGATGATCGCGAGGACTGTGCCGAGCGATACGGGCTTCTCCTGCGGGGCGGTGCCGGCCGCGGACTGTTCGGCGGCGACGGCGGCCTTGGCCTCTTCCGCTGCCTCGACCATGTCCTGCGGGACGGGCACGAAGATGCGCTTACCGATCCAGGCGGCGTACGCCCAGGCGGCCAGGACCGCCGGGATGCCGACGATGACGCCCATCAGGATGACCCAGCCGAGGTCCACCTTGAACATTCCGGCCGCGGCGACCGGGCCCGGGTGCGGCGGCAGGAACGCGTGGGTCATGGACAGACCGGCGAGCAGCGGCATGCAGTACAGCAGGATCGACTTGCCGCTGCGCTTCGCCGCCGCGTAGACGATCGGCGCGAGGACGAAGATGCCGACGTCGAAGAAGACCGGGACGCCGAAGATCAGGCCGGTGAGGCCCATCGCGAGCGGCGCGCGCTTCTCGCCGAAGACGTTCAGCAGGCGGCGGCTGAGCACTTCCGCGCCGCCGGAGACCTCAAGGATCGCGCCGAGCATCGTACCGAGGCCGATGATGATCGCGACGTGGCCGAGGATGCCGCCCATGCCGGACTCGATGATCGAGACGGCGTCGGACTTCTGCACCGTTCCGAAGAGTTCGGTGACGGACAGTCCCGCGCCCAGGCCGACGGCTATGGAGACGGCGAGCAGCGCGACGAACGGCTGCAGCCTGACCTTGATGATCAGGAAGAGCAGGAGCGCGATGCCGAGGGCCGCGACGGTCAGCAGACCGCCGGTGCCGGGTATCAGCGCGAGCAGGCCGCCGGTGTGGGGTGGGAGCGGCGGGGCCGGGGCGGCGAGTTGGAGCGTGGCGAGCATGGGGTACTCCGTTGGTTCCAGGCAGGGGGTATCGCGGCACGGCAGGGGGTCCGCGCGCCGGGCAGAGCGTGAGCTTCTTCAGGGGGCTGTGTTTCTTGGCTGATTGGGGGCGGGGTGAGGGGTACGGGGTGCTGCCGCCGTACGGATCGTGTCGGCGCGGGGGATGCGCGCCGTACCGGTGGTACGGGGTCGCCGTACGGGTCGTACTGCACCGCGGTGGGCGGGGCAGGGCGCGGGGGAGTCGCCCCGCCCGCGCCCACCGCGGGATCAAGCGCGCGCACGGCGGGAAGCCGGTGTCCGGTCCGGTGAACGGGCCGGAATCCATGTCCGATCGCTGCGTACGCGCGAGTTCAGAGGTCGAGCGGCGCTCAGGAAGTCGAGCGGCGCTCGGTCGTACGGGCCGCGCGGTGCGGCCCGGATACGGTCCTAGCCGAGGACGGCGAGCGCGTCGATCTCGATGAGCAGACCGGCCGGCAGCCCGACGTAGACCGTGGTGCGAGCCGACGGGGCCTCCTTGAGGTCCGCGAAGTACTCGTTGTAGATCTCGTTGAGCTCGGCGAAGTGCGCGGTGTCGGTGAGGTAGACGCGTGTCATCATGACGTCTTCCCAGCTCGCGCCGCCCTCTTCGAGGATCGCCTTGACGTTCGCGAACGTCTGCAGCGTCTGCTCGCGCAGGGTGGGGCCGGCCGGGGTCGGCGGCTGGCCCGCGACCGCCGGCAGGAAGCCGACCTGGCCGGCGACCTGGAGCAGGTTGCCCTTCTTCACGCCGTGCGAGAACTTGGCCGGCGGCGCGGTGTGGGTGCTCGGGGTGATGGCGGTCTTCTGGAGGTTGTCACTCATGCTGACGCTTCTTTCGACGGGGTGTTTCCTGAGTACTCGCGGCTGATCGCGTCGACGGTGCGGCGCAACAGCGGGAGCAGCTTGAGCAGTTCATCGGCGGTGACGACGACGTTCGGTGCGGAGACCGAACACGCCGCGACGACCCTGCCGTCCGCACCGCGGATCGGGGCCCCGATGCAGTTGATGGACTCCTCGTGACCACCGAGGTCGGTGGCCCAGCCCTGTTCTCGGACCTTGGCCAACTCTTCCTGGAAGGCAGCCGCGTTGGGGGTCGAACGGGACGTGTACATGGGGTAGTCGAGCCGTTCGGCGACAGCGCGCCGCTCCGGCTCGGGCAGGTCGGCGAGCAGCAGCTTCGCCACGGCGGCCACGGTTATCGCCACCGGCTTGCCGATCCTGGAATACATCCGTACCGGGTAGCGGCTCTCGACCTTGTCGATGTAGAGGACCTCGTCCGCCTCGTACACCGCGAGGTGGACGGTGTGCCCGCACTTCTCGTTGAGCGCGACGAGGTGCGGATGCGCGATCTCGCGCACGTCGAGGTTCTCGACCGCCTCCTGCGCGAGCGCGAAGAGCCGCGCGCCCAGCCGGTAGCGCTGGTCCTGCTGCCGGTAGACGATGCCGTGCTCGTGCAGCGTGCGCAGCAGCCGCAGTGCGGTGGACTTGTGGACGCCCAGTCGCGTGGCGACCTGCTCCAGATTCGCGGGGCCCTCTGCCAGCAACGGCAGAATGCTCAACGCGCGGTCGACGGTCTGGCTCATCGGTTTCGTGCCTCCACCCGTACGGTCTCGGCCTCGGCGGTGGTCCAGCCGGGGCCGAGTCGCAGTGTCTCCCACCCGGCGGCGTCGAGGGCGACAAGGCGGTCGGCGTGGTCGCGGGCGGGCGGGGTGCCGAGGTCGCCGGGGACGGTGAGCGAGGCGGCGGCCATCAGGTGGCCGTGCCGGATGCGCTCGAAGATCGGCAGCTCGCGGAGGGTCGCGGAGAGGAACCCGGCGGCGAACGCGTCGCCCGCGCCGACGGGGGCCACGACGTCGACCCGTAGGGCGGGGGCGAAGACGACCTCGTCGGGGTCGGGGGCAGACCGGAGATGCGGCCGGCCTCCGGCCCTTTCGGGGGCGGTGCCCGTGTCGGCGGGGCGGCGGGCGAATACGGTCGCGCCCTCGCCGCCCTGCTTGACGACGAGCGTCGCGGGCTCGGGCAGCGCGGCCCGGATGGCCGCCGCACCGGTCAGGCCCCAGGCCGCCTCGGCCTCGTCCTCGCCGACGAACACGAGGTCGCAGCCGCGCGCCAGCTCGGCCAGCACGGCCGGGCCCACGGCTCGCGCGCCGGAGCCCGCGCCCGCGCTCTCCCCGCTCGCATCCTCGCTGTTCGTCCCCATCCCCGTCCCCTGCCACAGCGCCACTCGGTAGTTGACGTCGAAGGACACGAGCGGACGGCCGGGGCGGCGGGCGGTGAGGTCGCGCATCAGGGCGAGGCAGTCGGCGGACAGCGCCGCCGTGATGCCGGTCAGGTGCAGCACCCGGCCGGACCATGTCTCGGCGCGCGGCATGAGGTCGGGGGACATCGCGGCGGCGGCGGAGCCGGCCCGGTAGTAGACGACCTCGGCGAGGGGTTCGGCGACGGCTTCGGCGGACTGCTCGGACGGCCGGTCGGCGGCCTGCCCCACGCCCGGCCCCGCTGCCTGCTCGGACAGCAGCGTGACGGCCCGCCCGTTCGGCTGCCCGGCGGCCTGCCCGTTCGCCTGCTCCCCTGCGGCCCGCTCGCCCGCGGCCCGCTCGCCCGCGGCCCGCTCCCCCGTCGCCCGCTCCCCCGCCGTACGGAAGTAGATGCCGGTGGGGCGCGTGCGGTCGCGCTGTACTGCGGAGACGTCGACGCCGGTGGCCCCGATGGCATCGACGAGGTGCTCACCGAAGCCGTCGTGGCCGACCCGGCTGAGCCAGCGCGCCGGGTGTCCCGCGCGGGCGAGGCAGCAGGCGACGTTGGACTCCGCGCCGCCGATCCCGCGAGTGAAGGCCGGCACGTCGGCGAGGCTGCCGGGCTGCGAGGGCACGAAGGTGACCATGGACTCGCCGACGCACACGACGTCGACGAGGTCCGGGCTGCTCATGGCTGCGGTCACCATCGTTCTCGCTCCTTGTTCCTCGATGTCGGGGTGTTCCTTGATGTCGGGGTGTTCCTTGATGTCGGGGTGTGATCGGATCCGAGCCGACTGCGGCTTCCGGCCCGCTCCGGACCCGTGCCCCAAGCCCGCGCTCCAGGCCGCTTACGCCCTGTTCACGTACCCACTACCGACCATTGACCTGGTACTGGCTCGGATGTTAGACAGATGCAAGCGACATACGCAATGGCTGTTGCACATCTTGCAACAAGAACTTTCACGGGAGGCTCCATGGCCGCCGACAACGCCGTCGCAGGCTTGGCTCACGAGCAGGTGGACCACCGCTTCAAGGCTCTGCCGCCCGACGCGGAGGGGCTGACGGTGGGCGCTCTCGCCGCCGAACGCCGCTCGCTGTTCACCGGCGGCTTCACCACTCCCGTGCTCGCGCTCTCCGCCGAGTCCGTCGAGCACAACCTCGCCCTGATGGAGCGCTACTCCGCCCAGCACCAGCTGGCCTTCGCCCCGCACGGCAAGACCTCCATGTCGCCGCAGCTCTTCGAGCGCCAACTCGCCCATGGCGCATGGGGCATCACCGCCGCCGTCCCCACCCAGGTGCGCGTCTACCGCGCCTTCGGCATCCAGCGGATCTTCCTCGCCAACGAGGTCGTCGACGCCGCCGCGCTGCGCTGGCTCGCGGGCGAGCTGAACGCCGACCCCGGCTTCCGCTTCATCTGTTACGTCGACTCGACGCGCGGCGTGGAGCTGATGGACGAGGCGCTGAGCGCCGCCGGCGCCACCCGCCCCGTCGATGTCGTGATCGAACTGGGCGCGGGCGACGGAGCCCGTACCGGAGCCAGGACCGAAGCCGAGTGCGCAGCGATCGCCGACGCGGTCGAGGCCGTCCCCACGCTCCGTCTGGTCGGCGTCGCCGGTTACGAGGGCGAGGTGCCGGAGGCCGACAGCGCGCGGGTCGAGGCATGGCTGCGCCGACTCGTGGCGCTCACCGTCGAGTTCGACAAGGCGGGCCGCTTCGCCCACCTGAGCCCGGCGGACCCCGCCGACCCGTCCGATCCCGCCGACCCGGCGGGCGCTGCCGCCTCCGCCTCCGACGCAATCGTGCTCAGCGCGGGCGGCAGTGCCTGGTTCGACGCCGTCGCGAACGTCTTCGCCGAGGTCCCGGAGCTGTCCCGGCCGGTGCTGAAGCTGCTGCGCTCCGGCGCGTACGTCTCGCACGACGACGGCCGCTACCGCCACCTCACCCCCTTCAACCGGGTGCCGGAGGAGGGCGCGTTGCAACCGTCCTTCCGGCTCTGGGCGCAGGTCGTCTCGCGCCCCGCGCCGGGCCAGGCGTTCCTCAACGCGGGCAAGCGCGACGCGGCGTACGACCTCGACCTGCCCATGGCCCAGGTCGTACGGTCCGCGCGCACCGGCGCGGAGCGGCCCGCGACCGGGATCACGGTCAGCGGGCTCTCCGACCAGCACGCGTGGGTGAAGACCGACGCGAGCGCGGAGTCGGCGGCCGGCCTGGAGGTCGGCGACTGGGTCGGGATGGGCCTGTCCCACCCGTGCACGGTGTTCGACAAGTGGCAGCTCATTCCACTGGTCGAGGCGGACGGCACGGTCGTGGACTTCATCCGCACGTTCTTCTAGGACCCAGGTTCCGCGCCTCCGCGCCCAGGCCTGCTTCCAGGCCCCCGCCCGCTCCCCACCGGGGCCCCGGTTCCCCAGCCTCCGAACCCCTCGGGGACGAGAAAGGCAGTCCAGCCCTATGGACACCGTGTTCCGCGACGTACGCGTGATCGACGGCACCGGCGGTGCCTCCTACCGCGCCGACGTCGCTCTGACCGACGGCAGGATCGCCGCCATCGCCCGCGAGGGCGAGAGCAGGCTCGGCGCGCGGCGGGTGATCGAGGGGGACGGCCTCGCCCTGGCCCCCGGCTTCATCGACATGCACGCGCACAGCGACCTCGCGCTGATCCGCGACCCCGACCACTCCGCGAAGGCCGCGCAGGGCGTGACCCTCGAAGTCATCGGGCAGGACGGGCTTTCGTACGCGCCGGTCGACGACCGGACGCTCGGCGAGGTCCGGGCGGCCATCACCGGCTGGAACGGCGACGGCTCGGACATCGACTTCAGCTGGCGCAGCGTCGGCGGGTACCTGGACCGGCTCGACCACGGCTTCGACGGCGAGGGCATCGCGGTCAACGCCGCGTACCTCGTCCCGCAGGGCAGCGTCCGGATGCTCGCCGCCGGCTGGGACGACCGCGCCGCCACCCCGGCCGAGGTCGAGCGGATGAAGCAGCTCGTCGCGGAGGGTCTTGAGCAGGGCGCGGTCGGCATGTCCTCCGGGCTGACGTACACGCCCGGCATGTACGCCTCGGACGCCGAACTCACCGAGCTGTGCCGGGTGGTCGGGCGGTACGACGGCTACTACTGCCCGCACCACCGCTCGTACGGGGCCGGGGCCGTCCAGGCGTACGAGGAGATGGTCTCGCTCACCCGCGAGGCGGGCTGCTCGCTGCACCTGGCGCACGCCACCATGAACTTCGACGTGAACAAGGGGAAAGCCCCCGAGCTGCTCGCGCTGCTCGACAAGGCGCTGGACGACGGCGCCGACATCTCCCTCGACACCTACCCGTACACCCCCGGCTGCACCACGCTCGTCGCGATGCTGCCGAGCTGGGCCACCGAGGGCGGCCCCGAGCCGACACTCGACCGGCTGCGGGACGACGAGACCGCCGCCCGCATCCGGCAGGTGATGGAGGTCGTCGGCGCGGACGGCTGCCACGGCGTCCCCATCGAATGGGACGCCATCGAGATCTCCGGCGTGAGCGACCCCGGACTGGCCGGCTGCGTCGGCAAGACGGTCGCCCAGTCGGCGCGCGAGCGCGGCGAGGAGCCCTTCGTCACCGCCCGCCGGCTGCTCATCGACGACCGCCTCGGCTCGACGATCCTGCAACACGTCGGGCACGAGGAGAACGTCCGGGCGATCATGCGGCACCGCGTCCACACCGGCGGCAGCGACGGCATCCTCCAGGGCTACAAGCCGCATCCACGCGCGTACGGCACCTTCCCGCAGTACCTCGGACGGTACGTCCGCGAGCTGGGCATTCTCTCCCTGGAGGAGTGCGTCGCACACCTCACCTCACGCCCCGCCGCCCGCCTGCGGCTGCCCGACCGGGGCCTGGTCCGCGAGGGCTACCGCGCCGACCTGGTCCTCTTCGACCCGGAGTCGGTCGCGGCGGGCTCCAGCTTCGAGGCCCCTCGGACGCTCCCGACCGGCATCCCGCATGTGCTGATCGACGGCCGGTTCGTCATCGAGGACGGGCGGCGTACGGATGTCCTGGCGGGACGCGCGGTTCGGCGGCAGCCGGCGAAGGGCTAACCAGCGTCCCGGCTTCGAGATTTCTGCATCACGTGGTGGACCACGTGCGAGCGGTCAACCAGAGCGTTGGTGCGGGGCAGGGCCCAGGATGCGTCGGCGGACCTCGAAGCCGGGACACTGGTTTAGGAGGAACTGCTGATACCTCGGGCGGCGCCGGTCCGGGTCGTCCCGTTTCAGTCGTTGTTCTTGTAGTGGAAGTCGAAATACTTTTCGTCGCCGACCAGGACGGAGGTGAGATACATCAGGCTTCCGTCGGAATAGCGAGGGACTTCCTGCGCGGTCTGCCGGGTGAACCCAATCGAAACTCCGGGGATAAATGGATAGTCAAACTCCGACTGGTCAACCGTCCAGCCACGCGCGACCGCGCGCCTGAAGATCTTCCTGGCCGGGGTGCAAAAGACATCGTCCCCCTCCAGGAGCACCCGCGTACTCGATTCCCGTCCCTCCCCGGGCCACCACAACTGGATCGCCGTGACACAGTTCACCTTCTCCAGGAGGACCTGGAATCTCACCCTGTCCAGAGAGATGCCGATATTCACCAAGGTCTGGTTCGGGCGGGACAGCACCCTGGGTTTGCCCCAGACGGATAGCGCCGCCACGGTCTCGTCGAGCGTCATCCCGAGCCGTACGGGTGCCACTCCGCGAGGCGGATCCAACACGAGGTCCATCGCCACCACTCATTTCGTTTATTTCAGGATTTCGTAGTTTATCGTCCAGCCACGGCTCTCCAGCATGGCCTGGAATTTCTTATTGCTCTTGAGGCTCTCCACCATATCCGCGATGTGGCCGTCATACTTGTCACCATAGAGGCCCCGGATATCGCCGATATCCATCTTCATCGCCTCGTCCCAGCGCCCGCTGTCGATCAGCTGGCGCTGCGCGGCCCGCCACTCGACCGCAGCACCATCCGACCCGGTGGTCTTCACATCGACGTGGTCGTCGTGCTCCATTCTGATCGCCGGGCCCATGCCCGCCCCGCCGCCGTCCTTGCTCGTTTTGAACCCGGGCTCTCCCAAGTGGGCATAGGACGCCTTCGCCGGGATGTGGTTGATGTCCATGTCGGTGGTGGTCCTGCGCTTCTTGTTCTCGTCCAGCAGATTCGAGGGCTTCATACCGCTGTACCAGCCTCCATCCTCCGTGCACCCCTTGGCGATCAGGCCCTCGGGGTCCATACGGACGTGGGGATTGGTGACGTAGGCGACCGGGTTCGGTGACGCTTCGAGTCCCAGAGGGTCCGGGCTGACGTAGCGGGCGGTTTCGGGGTCGTAGTGACGGAAGCAGTTGTAGTAGAGCCCCGTCTCACCGTCGTCGTACTGGCCCGGGAACCGGAGCGGGGTATAGGCCACCGCGTCCCGATTCCAGGCGGTCGTACCCCACACGGTGGTCCGCGTCCGCCACGCGATCTCGCCCTCCTCGTCGACGAGTTCGCTGGGGGCGCCGATGAGGTCGGTGACGATCGCGAAGAAGCGGGAGTCGACATCGTGCTGCGGCTCCGCGTCGAGGCCGACCCGGCGTTCGAGCTGCGTCAGCGGGCGATAGCCCTCGTAGTCCCAGGTGGTCGTGGCGTGATTCGCCGTGTCGGTCTGTTCGGCGAGGCGGGTGCCGTCCCAGACGAAATGGATGGAATGCAGGACCGTACGGCCGTCGTCCGCCATCCGGCGCTTGGCCGTGCGACGTCCCAGCGGGTCGTAGGCGTACGTCCACAGCACGCCGTCGGGCGTGCGGCAGGAGACCAACCGGTTCTCCACGTCCCAGGCGTAGCGCCACGTGTCCGGCTTCCTCGACAACCGGGACTTCTGCCGGACGACGGTGCGTCCCGCCGCGTCGTACTCGCACCGGATGGCCCCGGCGGTGAGCAGGCGGGTACCCGCGTAGGAGCGCGCCCCCCGTCCTTCGCCGCGCTGGGCACGGTCGGGCCACTCCGCCCGGGTCTGGTTTCCCGCGACGTCATAGGCGTACGTCTCCGTCCAGTTCTCGGCGGTGACCTGAAGGGGCCTACCGACCGGATCGAGCTCGAAGACCTTGCTCGTGGCCGAAAGGTCGTCGGTCACCCGTTCCAGACAGCCGTCGGCCCGGTAGCCGTAGCTCTGGGCACGCAGGGTGCGGTCGGGGGTGGCCAGAACCTGTGAGGCCAGGCGACCGGATTCATTCCAGGCCGAGGTGAGAGTGATCGGCCGCTCGGCTTGGCCGAAGGTGCGGGTGAGCTCGCGGCCCCGCGCATCGCGGGTGAAGGACAGGGCGTGGCCACCACTGCTCAACCCGGTGCGCATGCCCACCGCGTCGTAGGAGAACTCCGACACCGCCCCGGTGGGAGTGGTACGGCGGATTACACGGCCCGCCGCGTCGTACGAGTACTTCGTTGTCCGCCCGTCCACTGTCTCGGACAGCGGGCGGCCCAGGGCGTCCCGCTCGAGCACCAGCGTGGACGTCGGCGCGGCCAGGCCCACCAAGCGCCCGGCCGCGTCATGGGTATACCGGGTGACGCGCCCGGCTACATCCTTCGACACGATGCGGCCACACGCGTCATAACTGGTGGCGATCTGCTCGCCGAGCGGAGTCGTGCGGGAGACGACCCGGCCGGCCGGGTCGTGCGTGTACGCGACCGTGCGACCGTCGAAGTCGCTCTCCGACACCAGATTGCCCGCCGCATCGTAGGTGTAGGCCCAGGTCATCCCCTGCGGGTTGAGCACCCTGGTGAGACGGAGCTCGGTGTCGTACGAGAACTCGTAGCGGGCGCCGTCCGCACCGACGCGGGCCGCGAGCCGGTCGAAGTGCGTGTACTCGAAGCGGGTCGTGGCACCGGTCGGGTCGGTATGGGAGGCGCAGTTTCCCTCGTCGTCCCACGTCCAGGACTCCGCAGTGCCGTCAGGCCCGACACGGCGCGAGAGCCATCCCTCAGGGGTCCACTCCATGGAGGTGGTGGCCCCGTTGGGGTCTGTGCCCTGCACGGGCCGGCCGAAGGCGTCGCGGATGACCGCGTAGCTGTGTCCCAGGGCGTCGGAGACCGAAAGCGGAACGCCGACGCCGTTGTGGGAGATCCGCTCAGTCGCACCGGTCGGATCCGTCCTCGATATCAGGGCTCCCAGCCCGTCATAGCCGAAATAGGACACCGAGCCGTCCGGCGCGGTGACGCTGATGCGGTTCCCGCGGTCGTCGTAGCTCTGACGCCAGCTCGTCCCGTCGGGACCGGTGACTTCCTCGGGCAGGTTCATCGCGTTGTACACGGCCGAGGACTCGCTGCCGTCCGGGAGCCGCATCGACGTCAGGTTGGAGTGCTCGTCCCACGTGAAGTGCCCGGTGTTGCCCGTCTGGTCGGTGCGCGATATGAGGTTGTCGTACCGGTCCCACTGCCGCAGCACCGTGTTCCCGAGCGGATCGGTCTCGGCGATCACCTGGCCGAGTTCGTTCAGATGGAAGACGGTCACCGCTCCGGTGGAGTCGGTGTAGCGGGTGATGCGGTTCTCCGTGTCGTTGGAGAAGTGGGAGGAGAGGAAGCCGTCCGGACCCCGGGTCGCCACGATCCGGCCCGCCAGGTCGTAGACGTAGGTTGTACGTGGAGCCTTTCCGGTCCGTCCACGAGGTGATGCGGTCGTGTGCGTCGTAGGTGAACCGCAGAGGCCTGCCAGCGGAGTTGGTGACGGACTCCAGATTCCCCGCCTCGTCGTACCCGAACGAGGTGAGCGGCCGCATTCCGTCGGGGGTGCGCACCGAGAGACCCGTGACACGTCCGGTGCCGGGGTCGGACGTCAGGGCAGCCAGATAACCACCGTCGTGGACCACCGAGGTGGGCAGCCCATCCGCGTCGCGCTGGATCTGGACGCCGTTGCCGTTACGGTCCTCGATCGACCGCAGCCAGTACAACGCGGTCCCGTGGAAGGGGTTGCCGACGAATCGGCGCGTGAGCCCCGAGTGCGGGTCGGTCACCGCATAGGTGACGTCACCCAGGTCACTGCGCTCGATGAACTCCAGCGGCAGGCGAGCCCCCTCCACCGGCCATACCCGCTCGTTCGCGTCTCGCGGCAGCCTGGGATAGATCAGCAGGGAGCCGTCTTCGCGAGCCCAGATCGTCGTCCCGGCACCATCGACGTTGAGCTCCACACGCTCATCGAGCGTAGAGGCCCAACTCCGGCCGAAGCAGCGGCCGTAGCGGTATCCCGAGACATGCGTGCGGCGGAGTACGAGAGGCAGCACGCCCGGGAGCGCCAGATCGGTCTGCGCCAGCACCATCTGGCCGGAGGCCACGTCCACCGGGTCGGTTTCGCAACGCCGCTTCTCGAGCGAGACGCCGTTGCCGCGCGGGTCGTCCTTGGCACCGCGGAGCGAGTTCGGCTGCGTACGGGCGGACGAATCTCGTCCCTTACCGCCCGGACCGTCGCTCCACGTGCGCTTCGTGTCGCTGCCGTCATTCTTGTGGTCCCTGGCGAAGCTGTCCTTGATGTCGTCGTCGGTCTTCTTGTGGTCCGTGGAGATCTGCTTGACGGCCTTCGGCAGCGTCTTGCCGACGTGGTCGCCCATCGTCTTGACGGCCTTTTCCAGGGCGTTCATGGCTTTGTCCGCGACCGGGTCGATGGCATCGGTGATGCTGTCGCGGCCACGGGTGCGGCTGTGGTGGGACTTGGCCTTGGTGAGCTTGCCGGTGGTCTTGCCATGGATGGTCACGCTGACGCCGTTGAGCTGGGTGGAGGCATGGTCGTGCTCGGCATGCTCGATGCGGAGCCCCTTGCCGCCTCCGCCTCCCCCGCCTGCTGAGGCCAGGTGCAGGGCATCCTTGGACCCCTGCACGCCGTCCTTGAAGCCGTCCGTGCCGGCCTGCTTGGCCTGGTTGAGGTCCACCCCGCCCTGCAAGCCCATGGCCGTGGCGCCGAGTTGGACCACGAGGTCGGCGGCTAGGCCTTCCAGGGCAGCGACCGCCGGTTCGGTCATCGCCGAGACGATGTAGCCGATCGCCTCCTCCGCACACTCCTTGATCAGGCGCTTGACGATCTCCTGGGTCGCCCGCATCGCCGCAGCGCCGAGCAGCGTGGACAGGCCGCCGGTGACCGGGATCAGTGCCAGCCCGATCCCTGCCTCGGCGGCCAGATAGCCGAGCTGGACGACTGCGGCGCCCTTCATGCCCTCGATCGCCCCGGCCGCCGTGTCCAGCGCCCCGGCGATGGTGCGCGCGGCCGACGCGACGTCCTTGAAGTGCTTGCTGACCTTGCCCCAGTGGCCGTTGAGGGCGTCGAGGGCCTCGCCGTGCCCGGACGAGAGAAGACGCTGTACATGATTGTTGGCGAGATGCCCGTCGTCCGCCAAGTCCTCCGCGAACTCCCGCAACGAGTCCGCCATGTCCCGGTAGGCGTCCTCATCGACGTTCGGCCAGGAGACGCCGATCAGATCCAACAGAGTGTCGGCCCAATCCGGCACGGTGACAGCCACGTTCCCAATCCCCCGTACATGCACACACGTTTACAGAATATTTGTTCGAACGGAGTCTGACACGAAGTCACTTCCGCCCAAGACAAAGGGCACCAGTGACGCCGCGGTCACGACAGCGGACACCGCCGACACCAGCAACTCCGCCGCACATTGCGCGCACCCTGTACATGCCCTGTCCGTCCAATTCACGGCTGTCGGCAGCGGTCAGTGACGGTCTCGTCGGGCACGACCGCGGGGCTTCGCGTGGGTCTGCGGGCACAGTTCAGGTGCGGTTCAGCAGTCGCAAGCTCCGCTGATCGGGGGTGACACCACTGGAGATCCGGGAGGGGTGCCCCGTGGGCGCGCGCCGCGTTACGGTTCGTCCCCCGGGACCGGGACCGGGAGCGGGAGCGGGAGCGGGAGCGGGAGCGGGAGCGGGAGCGGGAGCGGGAGCGGGAGCGGGAGCGGGAGCGGGAGCGGGAGCGGGAGCGTTTCGGCTCCCCGGCTGGGGCCCAGCCCCGCGCCCGTACCCGTACCCGCCCCCAGCCCCAGCCCCCGTGACGCCGCCGACCGCATCCGGTCGTCGATGTACTGGTAGAGCGCGGCCGGGCTCGCCGTGCAGCCCGCGTCGAGTGCGCGGGCGCGCGCCTGGTCCGACGGGGTGACCCGGCGGGTGTAAGAAGACGGCGGGGCCGGTGTACGTGCCGGCCTGCCGCCAGCGTTCGAGCACGTTGAAGCCGGCGTTGAGGTCCGGGCCGCGCGCGACGTCGGAGATGACGAGGTCGATCTCGGTGACGCCGAGCACATGCTCCGCGCGCCGCCGCTCCGGGGCCCTGTGCACTTGTGCGCCGTGCTCCACCAGCCACTTGAACTCGGTCTCGTTGCCTTCCGGATGGTTGTCGATCCACAGGATGCGCAGCCCGTGGTAGGGCCTGCCGACCACCTGCCGCTGCGGCTCGGAGACCTCACGGACCGCCGGCGGCTGCTGCCGTAGCCGCCGGATCAGGTCCTTGGCTCCGGCAGCTGCACCAGCTCCTCCACCAGCGAGATGAAGTTCTGGTCCCGGACCAACGCGGGGAATCCGTCCGTGAGTTCCTGATCCAGCTCGGTCAGGGCGGTGTCCCAGCCGTCGGGACGTTCACGGCCGGCGGCGGCACCTTGTGGTCGGTGAAGAACCGGGTCGCGCTCGCCCATTCGTCGGCGGTGGCGGCCCCGCCTACCGGCCGCAGCACATGCCGCACCGCCCGGTAGGCGAGGAGTTCGCTGACCGCGTCCCACGCTCACCTGGCCGCCGCCCACCAAAGTCCGGTAGAAGTCGGCGTAAAGATAGCTGGAGCAGCAGCGTCCGCAGCGTGGCCTCGGCTCCGAAGTCCTGCCACAGCGGGTTGAGCCGGCACTCCAGCAGGAAGCCGTTGATCAGCCGCTTGATGCGGCGCGGGTTGCGCGCGGAGCGGTCGCCGAGCAGCGCGGTGAGCCGGTCGTCCAGCAGCCGGGAGATGCCGGACTGCTCGGCGCAGCGGCGGATGTACGAGCCGACGTCGGAGCCGCCGGGCGGCGGCACCCGGTAGCTCATCGCGCGGGTAGCGGGTAGCGGTATCTCGCGCGGGCACGGGCATTTCGCCGTCGAGGCCGGGGAGCGCGGCTTGGCCGGAGGCCGGAGCGCGCTGCTCGCCGGAGGCCGGGGAGCGCGGCTCGCCGACGCTCGGAGCGCGCTGCTCGCCGGAGGCCGGGGAGCGCTGCTCGCCGGAGGCCGGGGAGCGCTGCTCGCCGGAGGCCGGGGAGCGCTGCTCGCCGGAGGCCGGGGAGCGCTGCTCGCCGACGCTCGGAGCGCGCTGCTCGCCGGAGGCCGGGGAGCGCTGCTCGCCGACGCTCGGAGCGCGCTGCTCGCCGGAGGCCGACCGCACCGCGCCCCACGTGGCGAAAAACACCGCGCGGCCCCCGTCGCCCGCCCGTAGGGTGGCCGTCATGCAGGTGATCCAGTCAACCAAGCTCGCAAATGTCTGCTACGAGATCCGGGGCCCGGTGCTTGAGGAGGCTATGCGGCTGGAGGCGGCGGGCCACCGCATCCTCAAACTCAACACGGGCAACCCGGCGGTCTTCGGCTTCGAGTGCCCGCCGGAGATCCTTGAGGACATGCTGCGCAATGTCGGGGACGCGCACGGCTACGGCGACGCCAAGGGGCTGTTGTCCGCGCGCCGTGCGGTGATGCAGCACTACCAGACCAAGGGCATCGAGCTGTCCGTCGAGGACATCTACCTCGGCAACGGCGTCTCCGAGCTGATCCAGATGTCGATGCAGGCGCTGCTCGACGACGGCGACGAAGTCCTCGTACCGTCGCCCGACTACCCGCTGTGGACGGCCTCCGTATCGCTCGCGGGAGGCACCGCGGTGCACTACCGCTGCGATGAGCAGGCGGACTGGATGCCCGACCTCGCCGACATCGAGCGCAAGGTCACCGACCGCACCAAGGCGATCGTCGTCATCAACCCGAACAACCCGACCGGCGCGGTCTACGACGACGAACTGCTGCGCGGCATCACAGAGATCGCCCGCCGGCACAATCTGATCGTCTGCTCCGACGAGATCTACGACAAGATCCTCTACGACGGCGTCACCCACACCCCGACCTCCGCCATCGCGCCCGACCTGCTGACCCTGACCTTCAACGGGCTGTCCAAGTCCTACCGGGTGGCGGGCTTCCGCAGCGGCTGGCTGGCGGTCTGCGGCCCGAAGGCGCACGCGAGCAGCTACATCGAGGGTCTGACGATCCTGGCCAATATGCGGCTGTGCGCGAACATGCCCGCGCAGCACGCGGTGGCCACCGCCCTCGGCGGCCGGCAGTCGATCAACGAGCTGGTGCTGCCCGGCGGACGGTTGCTGGAGCAGCGCGATACGGCGTACGAGCTGCTCACTCAGATCCCGGGCGTGACCTGCGTCAAGCCGAAGGGCGCGCTGTACGCCTTCCCGAAGCTCGACCCCAAGGTCTACAAGATCAAGGACGACCGGCAGATGGTGCTGGACCTGCTGCGGTCCGAGAAGATCATGATCGTGCACGGGACGGGCTTCAACTGGCCCGAGCCGGACCACTTCCGCATCGTCACCCTGCCCAACAAGGAGGACCTGACGGACGCGGTGACCCGGATCGGCAACTTCCTGGACGGGTACAGCCAGCACTGACGGCTACGGGCCGGCGCCGTACGCGGGCTGCGGCGGCGGGCAGGCAGGGCGGCAGGCGGGGCGGGCGGGGCGGGCAGCCGGGGGCTACGGTCCCCGCGCCCGCCCCGGCCCGTTCCAGGGCCCGTATCCCCGGCCGCCCGGATGTGAGGCCTGCAAGCGGGACAACTTTAGACACCGTCTAAGTTAGGATGGTCTCCTCACCCTTGCCAGGAGGCCTTCCATGTACGAGCCGATCCGCACCAAATCGGTCCACTCCATGGCCGCGCCCGCCGACGCCCAGAACAGCGGTCCGCACCGCTCTCGCGAGAAGGAACTGGACATCCGGCTGGCCGGCCACCTCACCGCGCTGCTGACCGTGACGGACGAGCTGCGCGCGCTGAGCCCCGATCCGGCGCTCGACGACGCCGCCGCCCGGATAGCCGAGCAGGCCACCCGGCTCAACGGCGGCCGCGCCCCGCTGCGGGCCGAGCCCGCCGCGTACGCCGACCCGGCCCGTACCGCCGCGCTGCACCAGCGGGCCCACATGCTCGCCGGCCAGGCGCTGGTCGTAGCCACCTCGCGCGGCGACGAGGACGGAACCACGCTGGCCGCCGAACGTCTGGGCGCGCACGCCGCCGCGCTCGGTATCTGAGTCCCGGGGCAGCTGACCCCGGGCATCCGGGACCGGGCATCTGATCCCGAGCGACTGACCCCGGACATCTGATCCTGGGCAGCCGTCCCGAACGAACGCGTACGACGCCCGAAGGCCGGGACCCGCATCAGCTGCGGGTCCCGGCCTTCGTGTCGTTCGGTAGCGCTTGGCGCCTCTCGGCGCCTCCCGCGCTCAGCCGAGGCGCTTGACCAGCGCGCGGTACTCGTCCCACAGCTCCGTCGGGGTGTGGTCGCCGAAGGTGTTGAGGTGCTCGGGCACCAGCGCCGCTTCCTGGCGCCACACGTCCTTGTCGACGGTGAGCAGGAAGTCGAGGTCGGCGTCGGCGAGGCCCAGCCCCTCGGTGTCGAGGGACGCCTTGGTCGGCAGCACGCCGATCGGCGTCTCGACGCCCTCGGCCTGGCCGTTCAGTCGCTCGACGATCCACTTGAGCACGCGGCTGTTCTCGCCGAACCCGGGCCACACGAACTTGCCCTCGGCGTTCTTGCGGAACCAGTTGACGTAGTAGATCTTCGGCAGCTTCGAGCCGTCGCCCTTGTCCACGGCCGTCTTGCCGACGTTGAGCCAGTGGCCCATGTAGTCGCCCATGTTGTAGCCGCAGAACGGCAGCATGGCGAACGGGTCGCGGCGCAGCTCGCCGACCTTGCCCTCGGCGGCGGCGGTCTTCTCGCTGGCGACGTTGGCGCCGAGGAAGACGCCGTGCTGCCAGTCGAAGGACTCGGTGACCAGCGGTACGGCCGAGGCGCGGCGACCGCCGAAGAGGATGGCCGAGATCGGCACGCCCTTGGGGTCCTCCCACTCGGGCGCGATGATCGGGCACTGGCCGGCCGGGACGGTGAACCGGGCGTTGGGGTGCGCGGCGGGGGTGCCGGACTCCGGGGTCCAGTCGTTGCCCTTCCAGTCCGTGAGGTGCGCGGGCGGCTCCTCGGTCATGCCCTCCCACCACACGTCGCCGTCGTCGGTGAGCGCGACGTTGGTGAAGACCGAGTTGCCCCACATGGTCTTCATGGCGTTGGCGTTGGTGTGCTCGCCGGTGCCGGGCGCGACGCCGAAGAAACCGGCCTCCGGGTTGATCGCGTACAGCTGGCCGTCCGCGCCGAAGCGCATCCAGGCGATGTCGTCGCCGATGGTCTCGACGGTCCAGCCCGGGACGGTCGGCTCCAGCATCGCGAGGTTGGTCTTGCCGCACGCGGACGGGAAGGCCGCCGCGATGTATTTGGCCGCCTCGGGTCCGCCGGTCGGCGGGGTGAGCTTGAGGATGAGCATGTGCTCGGCGAGCCAGCCCTCGTCACGGGCCATGACGGAGGCGATGCGCAGCGCGTAGCACTTCTTGCCGAGCAGCGCGTTGCCGCCGTAGCCGGAGCCGTACGACCAGATCTCGCGCGCCTCGGGGAAGTGCGAGATGTACTTGGTGGTGTTGCAGGGCCACGGCACGTCGGCCTCGCCCTCGGCGAGGGGCGCGCCCAGGGTGTGCACGGCCTTGACGAAGAAGCCGTCGGTGCCGAGCTCGTCGAGTACGGCCTGACCCATCCGGGTCATCGTGCGCATCGAGACGGCGACGTAGGCGGAGTCGGTGATCTCGACGCCGATGGCCGAGAGCGGTGAGCCGACCGGGCCCATGCAGAACGGCACGACGTACATGGTGCGGCCGCGCATCGCGCCCCGGAAGACGCCGCCGGTGCCGTCGCCCTCGCCGGTGAACAGGGCCCGCATCTCGTCGGGGTGCTTCCAGTGGTTGGTCGGGCCCGCGTCCTGCTCCTTCTCGGAGCAGATGAAGGTGCGGTCCTCGACACGCGCGACATCGCTCGGGTCGGAGGCGGCGTAGTACGAGTTGGGGCGCTTGGCCGGGTCCAGCTTGGTGAACGTGCCCTTGGCGACGAGCTCCGCACAGAGGCGCTCGTACTCGGCCTCGGAGCCGTCACACCACACGACCCGCTCCGGCTCGGTGAGGGCCACGATCTCATTGACCCAGGAGACCAGCTCCTGGTGCTTGGTGGGGGTTGTAGGAGCCGCATTACTGCGCGCCACGAGTCGCTCCGTCCCGCCGGAACCGCACGCCCGGCGTCAATGTTGAGGGTTGAACGAACACCGCTCCGAATTGCCGGATGTGTCCGGGTTTCAGACTAGTTGCCCCTTGGGGGCTGCGACCCGGATGCTTCGTGACCGCTCATCCGGTGCCGACCGCACTCATTTGATCATCCGACCCGATCGACAATCTGTCCAGAGGGCCGCCTCGTGACCATCACCACTTGATACCGGGTCGTAACCTACGGTGCCGTAGGTAGCATGGCTCCATGACTTCCGCCGCACCTGACGCCACCGGTCCGGTTCCGGTCGACCGGACCCCCGACGACCAGGCCACGCCCGGACAGGCCGCGACCGGATCCGGCGCGACCGCGACGGCCACGGCCGAGCCCGGCGACTACAGCGCCCCCGGCGGGGCGGGCTCCGTAGCGACCGCGACGGGCGCGTCCGGAACGGCCGCTCCCGGAACGGGCGGGACCGGCTCCGCTCAGGACGGGACCAGCTCCGCTCCGGAGGGAACGCCTGCCGGATCGCACCCCGAACCGCCCACTGAATCGGCCGCTGAATCGCCCGCCGCTCAGCCGGCCCCGATCGACCCGCCGCCGGTCAAACCGCATCTGCGGGGCTGGCTGCACGCCGGCATGTTCCCGGCCGTGCTCTTCGCCGGGGTCGTGCTGACCGCACTCGCCGAGAGCGGCCGGGGCCGCCTCTCGTGCGCCGTCTTCACTCTCACCGCCTGCCTGCTCTTCGGCGTGAGCGCGCTCTACCACCGGGGCACCTGGGGCCCGCGCGGCGAAGCGATCCTGCGCCGGCTCGACCACGCCAACATCTTCCTGATCATCGCGGGCACGTACACCCCGCTCGCGATCCTGCTGCTCCCGCAGAGCACCGCCCGCCCGCTGCTCTGGGCGATCTGGGCGGCGGCCCTGGCCGGCATCGCCTTCCGCGTCCTGTGGGTCGGCGCGCCGCGCTGGCTCTACACGCCCTGCTACCTCGCGATGGGCTGGGCCGCTGTCTTCTTCCTGCCCGACTTCTGGCGGGCCGGTGGCCTCGCCGTGCTCATCTGCGTCATCGTGGGCGGGCTGCTCTACAGCGCGGGCGGCGTGATCTACGCCCTCAAGAAGCCCAACCCCTCACCGAGGTGGTTCGGCTTCCACGAGGTGTTCCACTCGCTGACGCTGGCCGCGTTCGTCATCCACTACGTGGGGATCTCGATCGTGGCTTACGGGCACGCATAACGGTCGCTCGCGGGGACGCGGAGTACGCGGGCGGCGCGGGCGGCGCGATCCCCGGGCGGGGCCCGTTGACCCCGATAGCCCCGACGAGGCCGGCAGCCGGTCCCCCGTGGGGCCGCAGACGTAGCCCCGGAAAGCGCGGATGCCGGACAATGACGTTCATGGCCCCTGTACAGACCACGCCCTCGGCCTCACCCAAACCCGGGCTGCGTGAGCGCAAGAAGACCCAGACTCGGCAGGCGATCCGCCGGGCCGCCTACCGGCTCTTCGCGGAGCAGGGCTACGACGCCACGCCCGTCGACCGGATCGCCGAGGCCGCCGACGTCTCCTCCAGCACCGTCTTCCGGTACTTCCCCACCAAGGAAGACATCGTCATCACCGACGAGTACGACCAACTCATGGAAGAAGCCTTCCGCGCCCGCCCGGCCGAGGAACCCCCGCTCGAAGCACTGTGGAACGCCATCATGGACACCCTGCGGCAGTTCTACGCGAGCGAGCGCGAAGAGATCGACACCCGTATCCGGCTCACCCGGGAGGTGCCCGCGATCCGGGCCCGGATGAACGAGAGCATGACGGAGACCGGCCGCATGGTCATCGGCGTCCTCTCCGAGCGCACCGGCCGACCCACCGACGACCTGGAACTGCGGGTCTTCGTCGGAGCCGTGCTCGGCGCACTCCAGGAAGTGATGCTGCACTGGGGCGAGCAGGAACTCACCGACGACCTCGTGGGCGTCGTCGACCGCACCCTGGCCCTCCTCGCCCGGGGCCTCACGCTCTGACTCCGGCACGCGCTGACCCCGGCACGCGCTGACCCCGAGGCGCTCCGGCCCGGCACCCTCCGACCCCGTACCGCCCCGTACCCAGCGCCCCGGCCCCACCGCCGCGCTGATCTCCGTCCTGCTCCGGCTCCCATCCCGCTCAGTCCTGCCCGCCGAGCGCGGCCTCCAGCACCTTCGGGTCGCTGGTCGGCGCGGCGCAGGTGAAGTCGCGGCAGACGTACGCGGCCGGGCGGCCGTCCTGGAGCGGGCGGTCGAGCAGCAGCGGGATCTCGTCCGAGCCGGGCTCGCCGACCGCGACCGCCGCGCCGGGGGCGGTGCCCAGCAGCGCCGTGCGGTGCAGTTCGCGGGTCGCCGGGTCCGCGTTCGGGCCGACGACGGCCACCTCGCGCGGGCCGTCGAGCAGCGCCTCCGCGACGGACAGCCCCCACCCGATGAACCGGGGCGCCCGGCCGCCGAGCGCCTTCACCACGCCCAGAGCGCGCTCCGCCGCCTCGCGGTGCGGGACCGAACCCGTGTAGGCGGCGTACGTCAGCAGCGCGCCGGCCGCCGCCGACCAGCCCGAGGGGGTCGCGTTGTCGGTCGGGTCCTGCGGGCGGCGGATGAGCGTCTCGCCGTCGTCGGCGGTGTCGAACAGCGCGCCGTTGTCCGCCGCGAAGTGCCGCAGCACGGTGTCGAGCAGCAGGCCGGTGAACTCCACCCACACGCCCTCGCCGGTCACCGCGCAGAGCGTGAGGAAGCCCTCCGCGACGTCGGCGTAGTCCTCCAGCACTCCGTCGTTGGAGCCCGCGCGACCGTCCCGCGAGGTGCGGGTGAGCCGGCCCTGCGCGCCGGTGGAGGTCTCCGTCAGATGCAGCCGCACCAGCAGGTCGGCGGCCTCGGTGGCGGCTTCGACGAGGTCGGGACGGTCGAAGTAGGCGCCCGTCTCGGCGAGCGCGGCGATGGCCAGCCCGTTCCACGCGGCGACGATCTTGTCGTCGCGGCCGGGGCGCGGACGCTGCTCCCGCGCGGCCAGCAGCCGCCGGCGTACGGACGCGATGCGCTCGGCGTCCACCGGCTCACCCCGGTCCGGGAGTTGCAGCACCGAGGCGCCCTCCTCGAAGGTGCCCTCCTCGGTCACCCCGAAGCAGTCGGCCGCCAGCGCCGCGTCGTCCTCGCCGAGCACCTCGCGCAGCTGCTCCGGGGTCCAGGCGTAGTACGCGCCCTCGACGTGCTTGCCGCTGCCGTCGTCGCTGTCCGCGTCGAGCGCGGAGGCGAAGCCGCCCTGCTCGGTGCGGAGTTCACGGACCATGAAGTCGGCGGTCTCCAGCGCCACCCGGCGGGCGAGGTCCGAGCCCGTGGACCGCCACAGGTGCGCGTAGGTGCGGCAGAGCAGCGCGTTGTCGTAGAGCATCTTCTCGAAGTGCGGAACAACCCACTCCGCATCCACCGCGTAGCGCGCGAAACCGCCGCCGAGCTGGTCGTACATCCCACCGCGGGCCATCGCCTCGCAGGTCGCGGCGGCCATCTGGAGCGCGGCCTCGGAGCCCGTGCGGGCGTGATGGCGCAGCAGGAACTCCAGCGCCATGGACTGCGGGAACTTGGGCGCGCCGCCGAATCCGCCGCGCACGGAGTCGAATTCACGGGTCAGCCCCATCAGGGCCGCGTGCAGGTCCTGCTCGTCGGGCGGGGCGGGCGCGTCGAACGCCAGCGAGCGCGAGGCGAGGTCCTTGACGATCTTCCCGGCGACTTCGGCGACCTCGTCCCGCCGGTCGGTCCAGGCGGTCCTGACGCCTTCCAGCACCTGGCGGAAGGCGGGCATGCCGTGCCGGGGCTCGGGCGGGAAGTAGGTGCCGAAGTAGAAGGGCTCGGCGTCGGGCGTCAGGAAGACGGTCATCGGCCAGCCGCCCTGGCCGGTCGCCGCCTGCACGGCTTCCATGTAGACGGCGTCGACGTCCGGCCGCTCCTCGCGGTCCACCTTCACCGACACGAAGTGCTCGTTGAGCAGCGCCGCCGTCGCCTCGTCCTCGAAGCTCTCGTGAGCCATGACGTGGCACCAGTGACAACTGCTGTACCCGACGCTCAGCAGCACGGGCACCCCCCGGCGGCGCGCCTCGGCGAACGCCTCGTCGGACCAGGGCTGCCAGTCGACGGGGTTGTCGGCGTGCTGGAGCAGATACGGGGAGGTCTCGTGGGCCAGGCGGTTCGACATGGCCCCATCCTCTCGCACCTGAGCCTCCCGGCGAGTTATCCACAGGACGGGTTATCCACAGGACTGCCGGAAAAGGTCCTGAAGCGGAACACTTGCAACACGAAGCGATCGCTGCTGAAGGGGGACCACATGCCGGGCTCACTTGCCGTACTGCGGGACAGCCATCGGGTGGAAGCCGACCGGCTGTTGACGCGCGCTGTCGAGGAGGAGGTACGGCGGACCGGAGGGCGGACGGACGCCGTGGTCCTGCTCGGGCGGGGGCGCGCCGCGCTGGACGGCCTGTCGGCGAGCGCGGCCGAGGAATACAGCGAGTACATAGAGGCGCTGGACGAGGACCAGGCCGGTTACCGCCCACTCGCGGCCCGGTTCTCCCGGAAGGCGATGGCCACTCCCGCGCTGATCACCGCTGTCGCGACGGCCGCCGCCTTCGGCGCGGATCTCGGCTTCGGCACCTCGGTGGGGACGGCGCTGGCAGCCGGGGTGACGGTGCTGGTGGCCGGCGCGGCGGCCACCCTCGTCAAGCTCTCGGCCGGACACTGGCCGGCCGCCCACCGCAGAGCCGGGTTGCGCGGGCAGCCCGGTGGGGCCGAGCAGCTGCGGTTGCAGTGGCTGACGGCGCTGGAGGTGCGCGGAATCCGGCCGTTCCTCGACCAGCAGCGGATGCTGGCCGCCGCCACCCGTACCGGCGCGGCGGCCCCGGCCAGACCGATCGGCGCCGCGCGCGCCGGCACCGGTGGCAAGGCCGGCGACCGCGCCCCGCAGTTGAAGGGCGGCGACCGCAGCGCGGCGGCCCGCCGCCGGACGGTCCTGGAGCAGTCCTTCAGCCATCTGCCGGAGATGGAGGGGCCGTTCGCCGGCCGGCGCGGCCAGATGAGCCAGATCGCCCAGTGGGTGCACCAAGCGCGGGTGAGCACGACGACCCGGCCGACCGTGGTCGTGCTGCACGGCCCGCCGGGCGCCGGCCGTACGACGCTGGCGGTCCGCGCCGCGCACCACCTGCGCGACCAGTTCCGCGGGGCCTGCGTGGTCAACCTGCGCGGCGGCAGCCAGGGCGAGACCCCGCTGCCCACCCGGGACGCCCTGCTGCATCTGCTCAACCGGCTCGGCGCGCCGCGCGATCAACTGCTCTTCCGGGAGCGCCCGGCCCAGGACCAGCATGTGAAGCGGCTGACCGACCTCTACAACCAGCATCTGACCGGGCTGCCGGTCACCGTCGTGCTGGACGACGCCTCGGACGTCGAACAGGTCCGCACGCTGATCCCCGAGCGGTCCGAGAGCCTGGTGCTGGTCACGGCCAGGGAGCCGCTCGAACTGCCCGCTGACCTCCTCGCGTGGGTCCACCAGCTCCCCGTCGGACCGCTCGACGCCCCCGGCGCCGAGGAACTGCTGCACGCGGCGGCCGAGGAGGCCATCGGCCCCTACGACGTCCAGTCCAGCGACGAGATACGGGAGTTGTGCGGCGGGCTGCCGCTGGCGCTGCGGATCGCCGGTTCCTCGCTCGGCCCGCGCACGCCGCGCGCTCTCGCCTCCGGCCTCCGGGCGCTGCCGGACGATGCCGCCGGTCCGCTCGACCCGGTCGAGCGGGCGCTGAGCCTGCGCTACGCGGACCAGCCGGAGAGCGCCCGGCGGCTGCTGCGCCGCCTTGCGCTGGCCGGGCGGGCCAGCCTGGGCGTGGCGGCCGGCGCGGCGCTGCTGGGGGCGAGCGACCAGGAGGCCGCCCGGCACCTCGGCGCGCTCTCCGCGGCCGGCCTCATCGAGCACGTCAGGGGCAACCGCTACCGGCTGCACGACCTGGTCCACGAGTTCGCCCACGCCCGGCTGCTCGAAGAGGAGGAGCCGGGCGAGCGCGGCGCGGCCCAGGAGCGGCTGATCCGCAGCTACGCGGAGCTGGCCGACTCGGTCATCAGGCTCGTCGACGGCAAGACCTCGACCCGCGCCGACCAGTTCGGCTCACACGGCTTCACCTCGCTGGACTCGGCGCTGCGCTGGCTGGACGAGGAGTCCAGCTTCATCACGGCGGCGCTGCGGCACGCCGACGAGGGCGTGGACCAGTCGGCGGTGCTGCATCTGCTGGGCGCGCTCTGCGACTACTGCCTGTTGCGCGGCGACCTCTACCGGCTGGGCGAGCTGAGCGAACTGACCAAGGCGGCCAACCAGGGGCTGCTGGTCCGCTCGGTGCAGTGGCGCACCGGCGTCGCGGCCCGGCAGCTCGGCGAGCTGGACCGGGCGCGTACGACCCTGTCCTCGGTGGTGGACCTCTATTTCGAGGCGCACCACCCGGCGGGCGCCGCCCGCGCGCTGCGCGATCTGGGCATCACTTTGCAGCAGCAGGGCAATCTGCCGGAGGCCGCGGTGAAGCTGCGCGAGGCCCTGGAGTTGCAGGAGACGGACGCGCTGCGCGGCGACCGGGCCTGGACGCTGCACGCGCTGGCCGCAGTGGAGCGGGACCGCTCGCACATAGCCGAGGCCCTGGAGCTGCTGCACATGGCGCTGGAGCTGCACGAGGAGAGCGAGAGTCTGCACGGCCAGGCGTGGGCGCACTTCCAGCTCGGCCAGGTCCGGCTGCGCATGGGTTCGGTGGATCGCGCGGAGGCCGAGTTCGGCGAGGCCCTGGACCGGTACCGGCGCACGCACGACAGCCGTGGCGAGGCGTGGGCGCTGACCCAGCTGGCGCGGGCCAGGCTGGTCGCCGGGGACGCCTCGACGGCCGTGGAGGGCCTGCGGCAGGCGCTGGCCCGGCACCGGGAGAGCGAGGACGCGCGCGGCGAGGCGTGGACGCTCTACTACCTCGGCCAGGCGCTGGAGGAGCACGGCGACGGCGACGGCGACGCGGCGGTGCGCAATCTGGAGCGGGCCCGGACGATGTTCAACCGGATGCGGGACGTCTACGGCCTGGCCTGCGCCCGGCACCACTCGGCCCGGGTCACCCGGAACCAGCGGGCGGTGCAGACCGGCAGCCTGCGCAACAGCGGTTTCGCCCGCCAGCTGCTCATGGACGCCCGGCAGGACTTCCGCAAGGTGGGAGTGGCGCACGGCGAGGCGTGGTCGTGCATCGAGCTGGCCGTGATCGACGCGGGGAACGCGCGCTCGGCGCAGGCGCTGGAGCTGACCGAGGAGGCGGCGCGGCTGTTCGCCGGCTACGGCGACCGGCGCGGCGAGGACTGGGCGCGTTTCCTGCGCTGCACGCTGCTGCCGTTCGCCTCGCCGGGCGGCTCGGTGGTGGGCGTCGCGGTGGCCCAGGAGGAGCTGGCGCAGCTGCTCCGGGAGCCGCATCCGCTGCGGGACTCCAAGCTGGAGGACTGCGCGGAGGCGTACGCCCTGGTGCTGGAGCGCGGCGTCGAGCCGGAGACGGGCTGGCAGGCATGGCGGCTCGGCATGGTCCCGAACCGCCATTCCCGCGAGGTCATGGGGGTGATCGTGAAGCAGTAGCCGGTACGGGCCGGACAGTCCGGGGTGCCGTGGACCACCCGTGATTCCGGGATCGCCGAATCACCCGGCTCGGTCCAGCCCGGCCCAGCTCGAGAGCTCAACGGGCCGCGGTGCCGGTACCGGCTGCGGCACCGACACCGGTGCCGCAGGGCTCCCGGCGCGGCCGGTGCCCCGGAGCCTCGGTCCCTGGCCGCCCGAGGACCACGGCCACCCGAGCAGAGCTAGCTCTGCTTCTTCCCCGACGATCCCTGGGAAGCCGCAGAGCCCGCAGCGGCAGCCGAGGAGCCCGCCGGGCTCGCCGAAGCGGCCGGAGAGGCCGAAGCCGCGGACGCGGCTTCGGCCGCCCCCGCGACAGCGGCCGGCTCCGGCCCTTCCTCGAAGTCGACCTTGCGCATCCGCTGATTCATGCTCTTCATGAGCAGCCAGACCGCGCCGCCCATGACCGCGAACACGATGAACCCGAGAACACCCGGGGTCACCCTGTTGTCGTCCACTTCCTTGGCGAGCGGCAGGAGGTGCGTCATGGCGAGGTAGCTAGTCGCGTTCATCACGACATCAATTGTCGCGGATGCCCGCGAAGAGGTCGTCCTCGGGGAGGGATGTGTCCACGCGGGACTTCGCGAGCTCGTATTCCTCGGTCGGCCAGACCTCCCGCTGGAGGTCCATCGGCACCCGGAACCAGCCGCCGTCCGGGTCGATCTGCGTGGCGTGCGCGACCAGCGCCTTGTCGCGGATCTCGAAGAACTCGTCGCAGGGGACGAAGGTGGTCAGGGTGCGCTCGCGCTGTTCGAACTGCTTCCAGCGCTCCAGCCACTCCCCGTACGGCGAGTCCATGCCCCGGCCGAGCAGCGCCTCGTGCAGGGCGAGCGTCCGCGGCTTGTTGAAGCCCTGGTTGTAATAGAGCTTGAGCGGCTGCCAGGGCTCGCCGGCCTCCGGATACTTCTCCGGGTCGCCGGCCGACTCGAACGCCACCATGGAGATCTTGTGGGTCATGATGTGGTCGGGGTGCGGGTAGCCGCCGTTCTCGTCGTAGGTGGTGATCACCTGCGGCTTGAACTCGCGGATCAGCTTGACCAGCGCGCCCGCCGCCTCATCGACGTCCTGCAACGCGAAGCAGCCCTCGGGCAGCGCCGGCAGCGGGTCGCCCTCCGGCAGGCCGGAGTCGACGAATCCCAGCCACTCCTGCTTGACCCCGAGAATGTCGCGGGCCTCGTCCATCTCCCTGGCGCGTACTTCGTGAATGTGCTCCTCGATATAAGGGTCGCCCTGGAGCTTGGGGTTGAGGATGGAGCCTCGCTCACCACCCGTGCAGGTGGCGACCAGTACGTCCACCCCCTCGGATACGTACTTGGCCATGGTGGCCGCGCCCTTGCTCGACTCGTCGTCGGGGTGGGCGTGCACGGCCATCAGTCGTAGCTGCTCAGTCAAGACTCGATCCTCAGTCAGTGATCTCGGCCCCACTCCTGAGTCGGACAGGGCGCCTTCTATAGTGACCGAAACGGGGGACCGAATAATCCCGAGTCCCCCTTCCAGGAGGAACGATCATGACCGCCTCGCGCGAGGAGCTCCCGGACCAGCGTTACGGCCGCTCCGCGGACGCACGCGCGGACCGGCAGCTCAAGATCATCGGTGCGGCGCTCGGCGCCGTGCTGCTCGCGGGGACCGCCTGGATGGGCATCTCGTACATTTCGGGCCAGGACGTCAGCGGAGAGCTGATCAAATCCAAGGTGGTCTCGGCTCACAAGGTCGAGGCGCATCTGGAAGTCCGCAAAGACTCCGGAACCCAGGGCGTCTGCACGCTGCGCTCACTGTCGGAGGACCACGGCGAGGTCGGCCGGCTGGACGCGAAGATCGACGACCGGGCGGACCGGGTGGACACCGTGGTCACCATCCGCACCACGGCTCGCGCCACCAGCACCGAGCTGATCGGCTGTGAGCCCGCTTCTCGCAGTTGACCTGCGCCGATCCGCTCTGACGCGGTTCGTGCGTTTTCGTACCTCCCCCTTCCCCGCAGGAATTGTTAGGCTCGTGGTTTCGCCCACCCACGGAGGTGCATCTTCTGGGAGGGCGTTGCTGCATTCTCCGGAGGGCGACCCCCGCTCTCCTGAACAAGTACGTACCAGCACCGACTACGTACCAGCACCGACGAGGAGCACCTGTGACCCAGACCAGCGACAACGTCACCTGGCTGACCCAGGAGGCGTACGACCAGCTCAAGGCGGAGCTGGAGTATCTGTCTGGTCCCGCACGCGCCGAGGTCGTCGCCAAGATCGACGAAGCCCGTCAGGAAGGCGATCTCAAGGAGAACGCGGGCTACCACGCGGCGCGGGAGGACCAGGGCAAGCAGGAACTTCGGGTCCGCCAGCTGACCCAGCTGTTGCAGCACGCGAAGGTCGCCGAGACCCCGCCGGACGACGGCGTGGCCGAGCCGGGCATGGTCATCACGATCGCGTTCGACAGCGACCCTGACGACCCCACCACCTTCCTGATGGCATCGCGCGAATACGCGAGTACGAAGATCGACACGTACTCGCCGCAGTCGCCGCTGGGCTCCGCCGTGAACGGCAAGAAGGCAGGCGACAGCGCGTCGTACGAGCTGCCGAACGGCAACCAGGTGTCGGTGAAGATCCTCGACGTCAAGCCCTATCAGGGCTGACCAGGGGACGGTTCGCCCCACGCGGCCGGCCAGACATGATGAAACCCCCGACGCTGTGCGCCGGGGGTTTCATCATGCGCCTCGCAGGGCTGGGCCGCACAGGGCTGGGCCGCACAGGAACACGACTCGCAAGGCTGCCGCCTCGCCGGGCTGAGCTCAGCGGGACTACGTCCCTGCGGGCCGCCCCGGCTGCGGGCCGCCCGGATCAGACCGTCGCCGAGCGGTACTTGCGCACTGCCAGGGTCCGGAAGACCAGGATGATCAGGATCGACCAGGCGAGCGAGGCCAGGATCGGGTGCTCCATCGGCCACGCGTTGGACGGCAGGCCGTCGGGGTTGCCGAACAACTGCCGGCCCGCGAGCACCGTGGCGCTGAACGGGTTCCAGTCCGCGACGTGCTGGAGGAAGGTCGGCATGTTCGCGGTCGGCACGAAGGCGTTCGAGATGAACGTCAACGGGAACAGCCAGATCAGCCCGCCGGAGGTGGCCGCTTCCGGAGTCCGTACGGACAGACCGATCAGCGCGCCGATCCAGGAGAAGGCGTACCCGAGCAGGAGCAGCAGGCCGATGGCCGCGATGGCCTTGGGAATGCCGTTGTGCACCCGCCAGCCGATGATCAGTGCGACGGCGACCAGCACCACGATGGTCAGCGCGGTCTGCACGAGGTCGGCGAGCGTACGGCCGGTGAGCACCGCGCCGCGCGACATGGGCAGCGAGCGGAACCGGTCGATCAGACCCTTGTGCATGTCGTCGGCGATGCCCGCGCCGGCCCCCGCCGTGGCGAAGGTGACGGTCTGCGCGAAGATGCCCGCCATCAGATATTCGCGGTAGATGGCCGGGTCGTTGCCCTGCTCGCCGGGGACCGGGATCGCGCCGCCGAAGACGTAGGCGAACAGCACGACGAACATGATCGGCTGGATCAGTCCGAAGATCACCATCTCCGGGATGCGCATCATCCTGATCAGGTTGCGCTTGGCGACGACCAGCGAGTCGTGGACCGACTGGCCGATGCCGCCGCGCGGCACCGGGGACACGGCCCTGGGGGCGGTGTCGGTTGCGGCGCTCACTTGGAGACCTCCTTGGTGTCTGCGGTGGCCGTGTCTGCGGTGGCCGTGTCTGCGGTGACGGCTGCTGCGGTGGCCGTGCCTGCGGTGACGGCTGCTGCGGCCGGCTTGGACTTCTTGCCCTTGCCCTCGCCTTTGCCGTCCGGCGGGCCGTCCGGCGGGCCGTCCGGCGGGCCGTCCGGCGGGCCGTCCGGCGGGCCGTCCGGCGGGCCGTCCGGCGGGCCGTCCGCGTCGGCGACGCCGTTGGTCTCTTCCAACTCGGCCACGTGGCCGGTGAGCGAGATGAAGACGTCGTCCAGAGTCGGGCGGCGCAGCCCGATGTCGTCGATCTCCACGCCCCGCCCGTCCAGTTCACGGATCACTTCGGCCAGCAGCTTCGCGCCGCCGGTGACCGGGACGGTGATCTTTCGGGTGTGCTGCTCGATGGCCGCCTCGCCGGTGCCGAACCTGCGCAGCACCTCGGCGGTGGGCTCGATGTGCTCGCGCTCGTGCACGACGACCTCGACGCGCTCGCCCCCGGTCCGCGCCTTGAGCTGGTCGGAGGTGCCGCGGGCGATGACCTTGCCGTGGTCGATCACCGCGATGTCGTGCGCGAGGTGGTCGGCCTCCTCCAGGTACTGGGTGGTGAGCAGCAGGGTCGTGCCGCCGGCCACCAGCTCCCGGATGACCTCCCACAGTTGCTGCCGGTTGCGCGGGTCGAGGCCGGTGGTCGGCTCGTCCATGAACATCACGGGCGGGCTGACGACCAGGGCGGCCGCGAGGTCGAGCCGGCGCCGCATGCCGCCGGAGTAGGTCTTGGCGGGCCGGTCGGCCGCGTCGGTGAGGTTGAAGCGCTCCAGCAGCTCGACTCCGCGGCGCTTCGCGTCGCGCGCGCTCATCTGGTAGAGCTGGCCGACCATCTGGAGGTTCTCGCGGCCGGTGAGGTACTCGTCGACGGCGGCGAACTGGCCGGAGAGGCCGATGCTGCGGCGGACTTCGTTGGGCTTCTTGAGTACGTCGATCCCCGCCACGAACGCTTTGCCGCTGTCCGGCTGGAGCAGGGTGGTGAGGACGCGCACGGCGGTGGTCTTGCCGGCCCCGTTCGGGCCGAGCAGTCCCAGCACGGTGCCTTCGGGCACGTCGAGATCGACGCCGTCCAAAGCCCGCACGTCACCGAAGGTCTTCACCAGACCTTCGGCGTAAATGGCGCCTGGCATAGAGATTCCCCCAGGGTATTGGATCAGGTATGTGCCGATGAAGCAGTAAATTCTACGTTCGCCGGACCTGCCCCGACCTACGGGCATATGTCCGACATAAGGCTGCCGTGAAGTGAAGCAGCGGAGCCAGAGCTTGCCTCAGACGCGATATGTCGCGTCAAGGAATCGCGATATACCCGGCCTCACGGAGGGCGTCCCGCACCTCCGCGCAGTGCTCCGGCCCCTTCGTCTCCAACTGCAACTCCACCTCCACCTCCGTGAGCCCGAGCCGCGGATCGGTCCGAACGTGGCTCACGTCGAGCACGTTAGTGTCGAGCACTGACAACACCCCGAGAAGCGTGGCCAACGCTCCGGGACGGTCCGTCAACCGCAACCGCAGCGACAAATACCGCCCCGCGGCGGCCATTCCATGCCGCAGGATGCGCTGCATCAGCAGCGGATCCACGTTCCCGCCCGACAACACCGCGACCACCGGCCCCTCGAAGCCGCCCGGGTCGGACATCAGCGCGGCCACCGGGCTCGCGCCCGCCGGCTCCACGACCATCTTCGCCCGCTCCAGGCACAGCAGCAGAGCGCCCGCGAGCTCGTCCTCGGAAACCGTACGCACTTCGTCCACCAGATCGCCAACGATTTCGAACGGGACGTCGCCGGGCCGCCCGACCTTGATGCCGTCGGCCATCGTCGACACACCGTCCAGCGCCACCGGCCGCCCCGCCGCCAGCGAGGCCGGATACGCGGCGGCGCCCGCCGCCTGCACGCCCACCACCCGCACGTCCGGCCGCAGCCCCTTCACCGCCACCGCGATGCCGGCCGCCAGCCCGCCGCCGCCCATCCCGACCACGATCGTCCGCACCTCGGGGCACTGCTCCAGGATCTCCAGACCCACCGTGCCCTGCCCGGCGACCACGTCCGGGTGGTCGAAGGGGTGGATCAACACCGCGCCGGTCCGCCGGGCGTGCTCCTGCGCCGCCTCCAGCGTCTCGTCCACGACCTGGCCGTGCATCCGCACCTCGGCCCCGTACTCGCGGGTCGCCGCGATCTTCGGCAGCGGTGCGCCCTCCGGCATGAAGACCGTCGAGCGGACTCCGAGCAGGGTCGCGGCGAACGCGACGCCCTGCGCGTGGTTCCCGGCGCTGGCCGCGACCACACCCGCCGCCCGCTCCTCCGCCGACAGCCCGGCGATCCGCACGAACGCGCCGCGCACCTTGAAGGACCCGGTGCGCTGGAGGTTCTCGCACTTCAGCAGCACGGGCGAGCCGACCAGACCCGACAGATAGCGGCTGCCTTCCAGCGCGGTGCAGCGGGAGACCCCCGAGAGCGTCTTCTGCGCGGTGCGCACGTCGTCAACGGTGATGCGGGTGGGATGGGCGGGGTCGGACGGGTCGGACGGGTCGATTCGGCCGGACGGGCTGGAAGCGCCGGAACCGGATGAGCCGGATGAGCCGGACGGGCTGGACGCACCGGACAGATCCGGCACAGCTATCGCATCCGGCGTATCTATCCGATCTGTCCGGTCTGTCCGACGCACCCCTGCCCGGTCTAGCCGGTCTGTCCGGTCCGTCCGAGGCGTCCGATCGGCGGGGCCGGAGGGCGCGGGGTCAGAGGGCCGGGGATCGGAGGGCGGGGCGGGCGTGTGGTCGACCATGTCGTCAAGTCTTGCAGTTTCCCTCTCAAGGGGCGCTCGGAGCCGGGGTGAGGCTCGTGGTGCGGCCGAGGTCAGGCCCCGCGGCGGGCTCCCGGACCCCCGCGGGCTCAGGGCCAGGCCGGGACCGGCCCGCGCGGCGGGGCCCGATCCGGGCGCGGATGCCCGTTCGGGCCCCGGAAAGTCCGATCAGGCAGCGGTTTGGGCAGCGCAGGTACGGCCAGGGTCCGGGCCGCGTACTCTGTCCCCCATCCTGACGACCACCCCCATGAAGTGAGCCACGGCCATGCCCACCTCTTCGGACATGACGACTGACCCCAACGCCGGACTCCTCGACGCGCTGCAGCACCAAGTGGCCGTCTTCGCCCGCCGCGCCGAACAGACCCGCCTCGGCGGCGTCGGCCAGGTCCGCAACTCGATGGACCGAGCGGCCTACCTGCTGCTCAACCGACTCGACAAAGAAGGCCCGATGGGCGTCAAAGCGCTCGCGGCGGGCATGGGCATCGACTCCTCGACCGTCACCCGCCAAGTCGCGCCGCTCGTCGACACCGGCCTGGTCAAGCGCGCCTCGCACCCCGAGGACGGGCGCGCGGTGGTGCTCCAGCTGTCGCCCCGCGGGCAGGCGCGCCTGGAGGAAGTACGGTCCTCCCGCCGCGAGCTGATGGCCCTGGTCACCGACGACTGGACGCCGGAGGAGCGCGACGCGTTCTGCTCCCTGCTCACCCGCTTCAACCTGGCGCTCTCCGGCCTGCACAGCACCACGACGCCGACGGCGCTGCCGAACGACTCCTGACGTACGCGGACTGCCCGTGACGAACGCGGTCGGGCGGCCCGCGGAGCGAGCCTGACGCGGACCCGCCCCGGCCCCGGCGCGAACCCCGACCCGAACCCCGGCGCGGGCCTTGACGTGACGCACACCACTGTCGTGGGATGGGAGCCGGACAGGCCGTCGGGCCGGGAGGCGCGGTGCGAGAGCGGCGGGCAGCGCAAGAACGCCGTCGGGCCCGGGAGTTCGCAGCATTCGTCGCGGGCGCGGCAGGCAGACTCCTGCACGCCGCCGCACTCCTCACCGGCGAGCCGCCGGGCCTGCCAGGCGCTCCCCCGGCAGCCGCCGAACGCCTCCTCACCGCCGCCCTGGCCCGTACGTACGCCTGCTGGGACCGGCTGCACGGCGAGGACCCGTACGACCGCGCCAGGCGGGAACTCGTCGCCCACTTCGCGCACACCGCCTGGCACTACCGGCATGCGGCCGGCGGCGCCCTCGACCGGCTCAGCCCGCAGGAACGCCTGGTCCTGGTGCTGCGGCTGTGCGAAGGGGTGGCCGAGGAGCAGGCGGCGGCCCAACTCGGCCTGCCCGTAGAGCGGGTGCGGGCGCTGTGCACCCGCTCGGTCGCGGCGATGCGCAGCCGGCCGCCGGCCGCGACGCGGGTGCCCGCGCCGCTCGCGCAGTCGCCCGATTCGACGGAGGCCACCTCGTGACGCTCCCCGACCGCAAGGAGGACGAGGTCCGCCGGATGCTCGACGGGCCGCATCCGCCCGTACCGCCGGAGCTGGCACAGCGGGCCACCGAGCGGGGCCGCCGGATGGCGCGCCGCCGCCGGGTGGCCCGGATCGTACTGTGGCTGCTGCTCACGGCCGCCTTGACGGCCCTCGCCCTGTGGGCGGCGACGGACCAGCCCTGGCTACCGCCCCCCGCGGACACGACGCCACCGCTGGAGGGCTGGTAGCCGGCCCGCAGGCCGGCACTGTCGCGCTGGCAGCGCGGTGACCGTAGTGGTTGACCGGGCCCGCCCGGGGGCGGTGTCCTCAATCTCCCCCAGACTTCGTCCGGGGGAGCCCCCAACGGGCTGAATTCAGCCCGTCCGGCGATTGAGGACGACGGTGCGACCCGAAGGGCGCGTAACCCAGGCGGCACCTGAACCCTGCCCGCCAAGGCTCAGCGCCCCAGCGCCCCCGTGAGGTCCGTCAGCAGGTCGTCGATCGACTCGATGCCCACCGACAGCCGGACGAGATCCGCCGGGACCTCCAGGGCCGAGCCCGCCACCGAGGCGTGCGTCATCCGGCCCGGGTGCTCGATCAGCGACTCGACGCCGCCCAGGGACTCGCCGAGGGTGAACAGCTCGGTGCGGTCGCAGACGTCGACCGCCGCCTGCTCGCCGCCCACGACGCGGAAGGAGACCATGCCGCCGAAGGCGCGCATCTGCTTGGCGGCCACCTCGTGGCCCGCGTGCTCGGGACGGCCCGGGTAGAAGACCTCGGCCACCTTGGGGTGCGAGGCGAGCAGTTCGGCCACCCGGGTGGCGTTCTCGCTGTGCCGGTCCATGCGGACGGCGAGCGTCTTGATGCCGCGCATCACCAGCCAGGCGTCGAACGGCCCGGCGATGGCGCCCATCGCGTTCTGGTGGTAGGCGAGCTCCTCGCCCAGCGTGTCGTCTCCGACGACGAGCGCGCCGCCGACGACGTCCGAGTGCCCGCCCATGTACTTGGTCGTGGAGTGCACGACGACGTCCGCGCCCAGGGCGAGCGGCTGCTGAAGGTAGGGGCTGGCGAAGGTGTTGTCGACGACGAGGCGGACCCCGGCGGTGCGCGCGATGTCGGCGAGGGCGGCGATGTCCGAGATGCCCAGGAGCGGGTTCGACGGGGTCTCGACCCAGATCGCCTTGGTACGGGGACGCAGCGCGGCCCGCACCGCGGCCGGGTCGGAGGTGTCGGCGACCGACCATTCGACGCCCCAGCGCGACACGACCTTGTCGAACAGGCGGAAGGTGCCGCCGTAGGCGTCGTTCGGGATCACGACATGGTCGCCGGGCGCCAGGAGCGTACGCAGCAGGCAGTCCTCCGCTGCCAGACCGGACGCGAACGCCAGGCCGCGACGGCCGCCTTCCAGGGCCGCGAGGTTGTGCTCCAGGGCGGTACGGGTCGGATTGGCGGAGCGGCTGTACTCGTAGCCGCCGCGCAGGCCGCCGACGCCGTCCTGCTTGTAGGTCGATACTTGATAGATCGGGGGCACGACGGCCCCCGTCGCCGGATCGGGTTCCTGGCCCGCGTGGATGGCGAGAGTCTCGAAGTGCTGGCTGGGCTGCGCGTGCTGGTCACTCATGCCGTCGAGCGTAATGCGCCGGGTGGGGTCCGCGCGGCGGACGCATATGATCCGCCGGGATCGGTTTTCTGTCCCATGGGGGCTCTTATGGCACGACTTCTGCCACTCATCGTCATAGCGGTCTGCGTCTACATGTACTTCAGGGCGAAGCGGAACCGCGTCCTTCCGGTGCTGAGCGCCGGGGCGCCCCGGCGCACCGGCGCACTGGACGGCCTGGTCCCGAGGGCGGAGCTGAACACCGCCGTCGCGGCCCCCGACCCCGCCCTGCAACTGGCCCTCACGGCGGTCGGCGACGGCGACTGGCAGCCGGCCGCACGGCTCCTCGCCGGGACCGGCGACGACTGGGAGCGGCGCGCGGCGCGGGCGTACGGGCTGGGGGACGCGGCGGGGCGGGCGATGGCGGCGGCGGAGAGCCCGCCCACCGCTCCGGGCGCTCTCACCGCTCCCGGCGACACCCCGACCGATCCTTCCTCACCCCCGGAGACCTCGCCCTCGAAGACCTCGCCCCCGGAGCCCCCCGGCTGGTCCGCCGCCTGGCAGCGGGCCCGCCCCGACGACCCGGACGCCGCCCTGGTGCACGCCAGGGCCCTGGTCAGCCGGGCCTGGGAGCTGCGCGGGGCACAGCGCGCCCGTGACACCAGCACCGAGCAGTTCGCGGAGTTCCGCGCGGGCCTGCGCGAGTCCCTCCCGGCCATCGCCCGCGCCGAGGAGCTCAGCGCGGCGGACCCGTCCCCGTACGTCGCCGAGATCTGGACGATGATCGGGCTCGGCAGCCCGCACGAGGAGATGCGGGCGCTCTGGGCCAAGATCACCGAGCGCGCTCCGCACCACTACGAGGCGCATTACAGCGCGCTCCAGTACTGGTGCGCGAAGTGGCAGGGCTCGGCCGAGCTGGCCGCCGCGTTCGCGGCCGACGCGGCGGCCGGCGCCCCGCGCGGCGCGCTGCTCAGCGCACTGCCGCTCATCAGCTTCTACGAGCACGAGCGGGACAACCAGCGGCCTCGCCCGTACCGCAAGCAGCCGGTGACCGCGATGGTCGACGCGGCGCTGGCGGACGTCGCCGCCGCCCCCTCGGACCACCCGCGGCTGGCCGAGGTGCGGCACCTGCTGGCCTGGTTCCTGCTCCAGCAGAAGCGGTACGCGGCCTCGGCGGAGCAGTTCCGGCTGGTGGACGGCTATGTGAACGCGCTGCCGTGGCGCTATTCGTCCGACCCCGCGAAGCTCTACTCCGCGTCCCGCGACGCGGCCGTGCTCCAGGCCAGGCACCAACGCGGGCACTCCTGAGTTGTAGGGATAGTTGTAGGGATACGGATGCGGGGACGAGCGGGGACAATGGAACGGAAGCCCCGGCCCGTCCGCTGGCCGGCCACCGGCCCAGCTCCCGCACCACCGCACCCGCCCGGCCCACCACTCCTAACGGGACACGTCATGGAACCACTGCTCATCCTGCTCGGCCTGGCCGCGATCACCGGTGTCCTCGTCGTACCGGCCGTGCTGCGGATGCGCGCCGGACAGCGTGCCCGCCAGGGGGTGCTGCGCGCCGACGACCCCGACCAGTACGGCTTCGTGCCGGCCGGAGAGCTGGACGTGCGGCTGCCCGGCCCCGACCGGGAACTGCTGGACGCGCTGGAGGAGATCCAGCGCGGTGCGGGCTGGCGGCCGGCCGCGCAGCTGCTCGCGTTCACCGGCGACGACTGGGAGCTGCGCTGGCAGCGGGTGCAGACGCTGGCCGGCGCGGCCGCGATGGAGCTGGCCCAGTCGCCGGACCGGACCGGCGGCATCTGGCTGCGCAGCTGGCGCGCCGAGGCCCCCAAGGACCCGGGCGGCGCGGAGGTGCACGCGGAGTTCCTGGTGCTCCAGGCGCTGGCGGACCGCGGCTCGGACGACTTCCGGATCATCCTGGAGGAGGCGCGCACGGTCTGCGGCCAGGCCGCGCTGCTCGCCCCGGGCGACCCCGTCCCGTACATCACCGAGCTGGCCGTGGCCCGCGGCCTCGGCTACCGCGAGGCCGACTTCCAGGCGCTCTGGGCGACGGTCACACACCGTGCCCCCGCGCACATGGGGGCTCATCTGGAAGCGCTGCACTTCTGCTGCGAGAAGTGGCACGGCTCCAAGGACCTCGCCGACAACTTCACCCACGGCGCGGCGGCCGACGCGCCCAAGGGCAGCCTGCTGCCGGCGCTGCCGCTGTTCGCGGTGTTCGAGCACCTCCCCGAGGTGAACGTGGTGCGCGGCCTCTACCAGAGCGCGGTGATCACCCGCGCGATCGAAGGCGCCCTCTTCGCCGCCCGCGAGGCCCCCGCCGACCACCCGATGCTGCCGCACGTCCGGCACCTGCTGGTGTGGTTCCTGGTCAGGGCGGAGCGCTACGCCGAGGCGCTGGAGCAGTTGCAGCACGTGGACGGGCACGTCGGCGCGGTGCCGTGGTCGTACGGCCCGAACCCGGCGGCGGAGTACGCGACGTACCGGGCGCTGGCCATCGCGGGCTGGGAAGGCCGCGGCGGGGACCGGGCGGCGCAGCGGCGCTGAGCCGTCGCGCTGAGCGGGCGGGCGCCCGCACGGAATTCCTCACTCGCCCTCGCGCGTTGTGCTGTGCGGAGGCGTGAAAGCACCGCGAGGACCGCGAAGTCCTCCACCATGCCGAAGCGCAGAGCCGCCCGAAAGCCGCAACCCGCCCGTCCCGCCCGTCCTGAGCTGGAGCCCGCCATGCTGTTCGACCGCCAAAACAAGCACCTCCCCTCCGCGGCGGAGGCACTCCCGGGCCGCCCGGAACCGGAATTCACGGTCCCGTCCCGGCACACTGTCCTGGGCAACCCGCTCGAAGGCCCGTACCCCGACGGCCTGGAGATCGCGGACTTCGGCCTGGGCTGCTTCTGGGGCGCCGAGCGCAAGTTCTGGCAGGCCCCGGGTGTCTGGACGACCCTGGCCGGCTACCAGGGCGGCCACACCGTGAACCCGGCCTACGAGGAGGTCTGCAGCGGCCTGACCGGCCACACCGAGGCCGTACGCGTCGTCTTCGACCCGGCCGTCACCTCGTACGGCGCGCTCCTGAAGCTCTTCTGGGAGTCCCACAACCCGACCCAGGGCTTCCGCCAGGGCAACGACGTGGGCACCCAGTACCGCTCAGCGATCTACACCCACTCCCCCGAACAACAAGCCGGCGCCGAAGCCTCCCGCGACGCCTTCCAGCCGATCCTGGACCAGGCCCGCTACGGCGCGATCACCACGGAGATCCTCCCGGCGGCGGACCTGCCGTTCTATCCGGCGGAAGCACATCACCAGCAATACCTGGACAAGAACCCGTCGGGCTACTGCGGCATCGGCGGCACGGGCGCGACGCTGAGCGAGCCGTCGGAGACGAACTGGGGGCGGTCCTGCCCGACGGGGATCGCCTCGGCGCCGCCTGAGGGCTGACGTCGCCGAAGGGGTGCGACGGGCGGCCCGGCCGCCTGCGCATCAGCCGAGGTACGGATGGCTGCGCTGCTCCAAGAAGTGGTCGATCCTGAGTCGCTGCGTGTGGTGCATGGGGAGCGTGATCAGCTCTTCCGCGCGGACGAATCGCAGCTCCGTCGACTCTTCGGAGATCGCCAGTTCGCCGCCGATGACGCGTGCGGTGAAGCAGACGTTGAACTGACGGCGTACCTCGCCGTCCGTGTACGCGATGACGTGGCGAGGGTCGGTGTAGGTACCGACGAGACCAGTGATCTCGATATCAAGGCCCGTCTCTTCCTTCACTTCACGCACAGCCGTGCCGGGCAGCGACTCGGCCATCCCCATGCCGCCGCCGGGCAGCGCCCAGAGATCGTTGTCCCGCCTGCGCTGGAGCAGTATGCGGTCGGTCTCGTCGGTCACTACGGCCGAAGCGGCGACGACCAGGCTGTTGGGCTCGGGGGCGTCGGGGTCGTCGTAGTACTCCGTTCGGGACATGGGTCACTCCTCCTGCACCGGCGTCGCCGTCGTCCATGCCGCGTCGAAGCTCTGAACGTAGGTGTCGAACATGCCACCGCTGCCGTTGCGGCGCAGGTGCCACATAGGGGCCGCGAAAGCGTTCACTCCCCATAGGTGCGCGTTGGCCAGGAGCTGGTCGTCGGCGCGGTAGACGGAGTTGTAGAGCGTCGTCCCGTGGGTGCGAATCTCGATGCCGTCCACCCCTAGCAGAGGCCGATAGTGCAACAGGGCCAGTCGGCATCGCGATTCGATACCGTGGCCGAACTTCTCCTCCTGGCCTCGCTGCCGGACGTTGTCACTGTCGGCGTCGCCCAGAGCGATGCGCACGGAACAGCCTTCGGCGGCTCGCTCGCGAAGGAGATCATTGAAGCGGGGATAGGCCTCGTGCAGGAAGACGGCCGCGTAGACCAATACGTCGATGCACTCACGCGCCTCGCCAAGCATGTCTGTGAAAGCGGACACCGGGACGTCTGCCCGCTGGTCGTAGAGAGCCACGAGTTCGGGGCTGACCGCACGTGCGGTGCGCACCTGGCGGAGAGCGGGCCACAGTGCGTGCACGTCTGCTCCTAACCTCGCGCTTTCATGAGCGTGCTCGTCCATGCCTTGATCAAATAAGCGGAGAGTGCCTCTGACCTGCAACGATGGGACTTGTCTAGGGTCCTGTTGGCTGCACAGAAAGAAGCACTCTCCAGGTGAG